>JAHBAP020000452.1 GCA_018500005.2 Mycobacterium sp.
GAGTTCTACGCCTAGGCCTACGTCGGCAGCGTCAGATGTGTATAAGAGACAGGCCCGCAACTGCAGTTGGGTGTTGACGGTCGGCGGCAGACTCTGGTCTCGCTGATCGCCGAAGCGCTGCGGGCGCGGCGACGTCGAACGGTCCTGGTGCTGGAGGACATCCACTGGATCGACGCTCCGAGTGACGAGGTGCTGGCCCAACTGATAGGGGCGCTGGATCCGACCTCAGGAACCGTGGTGGTGACGACCTGCCGACCGGAGTATCAGGGACCCCTACGGAGCCAGTTCGACCACCGGTTGGAGCTGGAACCGTTGCCCTACAACGTCACCCGACGACTGGTCGACCACATAGTCGGCCCGACGGCCTCCACGCCGGGTTTCAGCCGGCGCATCTGCGACGTCGCGGCGGGGAATCCCTACTTCATCGAGGAAATCGTCCGCGATCTTGCGGATCGCGGCGTGCTGGCGGGAACCCGCGGCAACTATCGGATCGTCGGTGACGCATCCCAGATTTCGGTCCCGCCGACGGTCATCGCAGTGCTGACCTCACGCATCGACCGGCTTCCGCGCGAGGCCAAAGCCGCACTCAACGCCGCGGCCGTCATCGGCTCGCAGTTCGACTCGGAGACCCTTCAGGAATTGGTCTCGATACCGGTGGGTGACGAGATGGCGACGCTGGTGGCCGCCGAACTCGTCGACCAGATCGAATTCGTTCCGCAGCAACGGTATTGCTTCCATCATCCTCTGGTCCGCAAGGTGGCTTACGACTCCCAACTGGGCGCCACCCGCGAACGCACCCACATCAGGCTGGCGTCGATCATCCGGTCGAGAATGAATTTCTCCGATGAAAACGCCGGCCTGGTGGCAGCCCACCTCGCCGCCGCCGGAGCGCTGGCGGAGGCCTACCAATGGCACATGCGGGCAGCCCAGTGGCTGCGTTCCAGAGACCTCCCGGCCGCCCGAGCGCAGTGGAAGACCGCGCGGGATATCGCAGACCGACTTGCCGATCGGGGCGAGCACCGCGCCACGATGCGGATCGCTCCGCGCGCGATGTTGACCTCTACGACGCTGTACGTCGGCGACGACGCGGACTCGGACGCCGTCTACAAAGAGCTCGAGCAGTTGGCCACCCAATCCGGGGATCTGGACTCCTGGGCGCTGGGAACAGCCGGACGGATGTTCTCCCTCACCGTCAATGACAACTGCACGCCGCGTGCAGTGTCATTGGCGGCGGCACTGGAGCGCAACCTCAGCGATCTGACATGCGATGCCGAACAGATCGGCATCATTGTGAATTCGTTGGCCTTCACCCATGCCGCCAACTGCGACATAACCTCGGCGCGGACCGCACTCGACCTGCTGGCCGCCACCCCCGCCGTCCCAGCCCAGGAGTTTACTCCCGCGATCGCGCTCCGCGGATTGGTTGAAATGTTCTGTGGTGAAGCCGAGTTGGGACGCCGCCATCTGTCGGAGACCCTGAAGGACGCCCGACATCTCCACCCGCTCTCGCATGCGTCACTACTGATCTATCCGGTCTTCCTGACCGCGCTTGGAATCGAACCGCACCGGAATCTTCTCGACGAGGTGAGCACCGCACTAAGTCGCGCCGAATCATTCGCCGATCAGTTCGGCATGGTCCTGGGCCGTTGGCTGTACGGCACGGTACTGCTGCGCCTGCAGCCTGATTCGCGGCCGGAGGCCATTGCCGCGCTACGGCAGGCGCAGAACGCGATCGAGGAGACTCACCTGTGCGGCTGTGGGCTCGCGACCATCCGCACCGACCTCGCGATGAACGAGGCCCGCAACGGCCGGGTCGATATCGCGATCGAGCAACTCCGGAAGTGCTTCGACGAAGTGCACGGAGGATTTCCAGCATTCGCCTGCGTTCCCGCGGAGGCCCTCGTCGACCTACTGATCGAACGCGGCGACCCATTTGACATCGCCGAAGCCGAACGGGTTCTGCAGCGCTGGAAACCCGGGGTGCCGGCGTTGGATATGTGGCTGCTCAAGTCTCGGGCGCTTCTCGCCCGGGCGGCCGGCGACACCGACGGGCTGACCCGGGCAGCCATGGGCTACCTGGAAGCCTGCCGCGCGCTGGGCGCCACCGCGCGGATCCCGCTGGCGCGCAGGCTTGTTCAGGGGGCGGCCTGATGGCGAGGATCCTGGCCTACACCTCACCCGCGCTGGGGCACATGCTGCCGATGAGCGCGCTGTTGTGCGAGTTGAAGCGACGCGGACACGACATCCACCTACGCACCCTGTCGGACACACTGGCCACCGCCCGGAGTTTCGGATTCCGAGCCGACGCCGTCGACCGGCGTATCGAGGCGATCCAGTTGGACGACTGGCAGGAGCGAAACCGCAGCCGAGCCCTCAAGCGGGGAATAGCCGCCTTCGGAATGCGAGCCGGCTTCGAGATCGGCGACCTGCAGGCCGCCGTCGAGAGCACCGATCCGGATTTCCTGCTCGTCGACATCAACTGCTGGGGGGCCCGCTCGGCCGCCGAGGCGGGATCGGTTCCGTGGGCATCCTTTTCGCCGTATGTGCCTCCGCTGCGCGCCCCCGGACTGCCACCGTTCGGGCTGGGGCTGGCCCCGATGTCCGGCCGGGCTGGGCGCCTTCGCGACGCCGCGGTCCATGCCGTCATCACCCGGTCCCTCGACAACGCGATACTTCCGGCGATCAACCGGATCCGGGACGGGCTTCGTCTGCCCGCTTCGGCTTCGGTCGATGAGTTCCTCCGTCGCGCCCCGCTGCTACTGGTCGCCAGCGGCAGGCCGCTCCAATACCCGGGCACGCGGTGGGGCGATGCGGTGCAGATGATCGGGCCGTGCGCCCTCGATCCCGTCGTCGAGTCCGCAGTCGACTCCGCCGTCGAATCCGCGGACTGGCTGGACTGCATCGACCGTCGCATCGTCCTGGTCACCACCTCCTCTGAACAGCAAGCCGACGCCGCTCTGGTGACCACGGCTATCGAGGCACTGTCCGACTCGGATGTCTACGTCGTCGCCACCCTGCCGGCCGGGCGGGCCGACTCGGTGCCGTACGCGGGCCACGCGACGGTCCGCCCGGTCGTCCCCCACGGTGCCGTCCTGCGCAGGTCGGTGTGTGCGATCACGCACGGCGGGATGGGCGCCACCCAGAAGGCGCTGGCACTGGGGGTGCCGGTCTGTGTGGTCCCGCATGGTCGCGACCAGTTCGAGGTGGCCCGCCGGGTGGAGGTCGCCGGATGCGGAACCCGACTGCCCGCGCGAAGGCTCTCACCGCGACGGTTGCGCGAGAAGACGCACGAAGCGATGGGGATGACGGCTGGCGCACACCGGGTCGCGGAGGGTTTCGCGGCCGGGGGCGGGGTGAGCTACGGAGCCGACCTCGTCGAGGCGGCCCTGAAAACTAGAAACCGCTGAACCCGTACATCATCAACTCGTCGGCGGTGACGAGGCGTTCGTGCTTGGCGGGGAATTCCCGACTCTTGACCGGGTGGGCCAGATAGGACCAGGCGATACGGCCGACTCGGGTCCGCAGAATCGGCATCGTCAGGGGATTGGTGATCGGATCGGTGATGGGATTGTTGAGGTTCACGAGGATCTCTCCTGCGGTCGACAGCATTGGCAACCCGGGGAGCACATTACCGCGCAAGCCCCACCTCAGCAATTAGAGCTTCGCAACGGAGTCTGGCGACGGAGGCGCGCCGATGCAGGTCGCGTGTTTCTGTTGTTACTGATGTGACTAGCGTTGCGGTGCGGCCGTCGGCACGATGGGCGCCGGCAAAGCGGTATGGCCCATCAGGTAGCGATCGACGCCGGCGGCGGCGGCCCGTCCCTCGGCGATCGCCCACACGATCAGCGACTGTCCGCGGCCCATGTCGCCGGCCACGAACACCCCCGGCACCGACGTCTCGAAGTCGGTGTTGCGGGCGACGTTGCCGCGGTCGGTGAGTTCGACGCCGAGGTCGGTCAGCAGGCCCGGCCGCTCCGGTCCGACGAAGCCCATCGCCAGGAAGACGATGTCGGCGTCGAGGTCGAAGTCGGAACCCTCGACCTTCTCGAACTTGCCGGCTTTCATCACCACCTCATGGGCGCGCAGGCCGGTGACCTTGCCGTCCTCGCCGAGGAATCGCTCGGTGTTGACCGAGAAGACCCGTTCGCCGCCCTCCTCGTGCGCCGAGGAGACCCGGAACATCAGCGGGTAGGTCGGCCACGGCGTAGAAGGGTCGCGGTCTGCGCCGGGACGAGGCATGATCTCGAACTGGTGCACGCTGGCCGCGCCCTGACGGTGCGACGTGCCCAGGCAGTCCGCGCCGGTGTCGCCGCCGCCGATGATGACGACGCGCTTGCCCGTGGCCGTGATGGGCGATTCGTCGAGATCCCCGCTCGCCACCTTGTTGGCCCACGGCAGGTACTCCATCGCCTGATGGATGCCGTCGAGTTCCCGGCCCGGGATGGGCAGGTCACGCCAGTCGGTGGCACCGCCGGCGAGCACGACGGCGTCGAAGTCCTCGCGCAGTTGATCGGCGGTGATGTCGACCCCGACGTTGACCCCGGCCCGGAACTTGGTGCCTTCGGCCTCCATCTGTTCCAGACGCCGGTCGATGTGGCGCTTCTCCATCTTGAACTCGGGGATGCCGTAGCGCAGCAGGCCGCCGATCCGGTCGGCTCGCTCGAACACCGTCACGTCGTGACCGGCGCGGGTGAGTTGTTGTGCCGCAGCGAGACCCGCAGGGCCGGAGCCGACCACGGCGACCGACTTGCCGGTCACCAGGTGCGGCCGGTTCGGGGTGACCCAGCCCTCGTCCCAGGCGTTGTCGATGATCTCGACCTCGACCTGCTTGATGGTGACCGGGTCCTGATTGATGCCCAGCACGCAGGACGCCTCGCACGGCGCCGGGCACAACCGTCCGGTGAACTCCGGGAAGTTGTTGGTGGCGTGCAGGCGGTCGATGGCGTCGCGCCACCGGTCCCGGTAGACCAGGTCATTCCACTCCGGGATCAGATTTCCCAGTGGACAACCGTTGTGGCAGAACGGGATTCCGCAGTCCATGCAGCGCGACGCCTGGTCCTGCAGAAGCCCGTGGTCGAAATCTTCGTAGACCTCGTTCCAGTCGCGAAGACGCAACGGGACCGGCCGGCGCTTCGGGGTCTCCCGGCGGGTGTGC
>JAHBAP020000215.1 GCA_018500005.2 Mycobacterium sp.
CACCCCCGCCTGAACGTCGGGGTTGGCCTGCAAGTCCGCCGTGATCTTCTCCGGCGTCGCATCCGGATCCCCGGTCAGCGCCCCGTACGCCAACGCCCCCGCCGCCTCGGAGAACGCCGTCACCACACCCGGCGTGGTCCAGAACTCACTGACCAAGGTGTCCACCGCGGCCGTGAACCCGGTCTGGATCGTCGGGTTGGTCACCAGAGCCACCACCAGGTTGCCCAACTGGTCGCCCAGGAACACCCCGAGATCACCGGTGACCCGCAGCTCCACCGCATCGGCCACCCGGTCGTGCAGCAGAGTCTGAATCTCGACGTCACCGAGCAGCGTCACCGCCAGCGAGGACACCGACTGGGCCACTGCTCCCCACAGCCCGGCGTCACCAAGCAGTTCGGCCACCGCGGCGGTCACCGACGCATCCACCCCGGTGGCGACCGCGTCGCTGTCCTGAAGGATCTGCCGGGCGGCGGCCTCCGCCTCCGGCCGGTCACCACCGGTCACCAACACCAACGCGAACTCGCTGGCCGCCGCCGAGAACGCAGCCACCACACCAGAGGTGCCGAAAAAGTCTGCGAACAAGGTGTCGACAACACCCAACAGCGCGGGCGCGACAGCCGGATCACTCACCAACTGCGCGACGGCGGCCCCGACCTGGGGGCCGACTACACTGCCCAAAGGCTCGCCCAGCGCTATCTGGACCTGGGCGGACACGGCGTCCTCAAGCCCGGCCAGGGCTACCGGATTGGTGGTCAGGTTGATCACCGCTGCCGACAGGGTGCCGTCCACGGCGCTCCACAGATTGCTGTCGCTGAGCAGTTCGGTCACCGCCGCACCAACTGAGTTCTGCACCCCGGCCTGAACGGCGGGGTTGGCCTGCAAGTCCGCCTGGACCGCCTCCGGGGTCGCGTTCGGATCCCCGGTCAGCCAGCCGTACGCCAACGCCCCGGCCGCCTCGGAGAACGCGGTCACCACACCCGGGGTGGTCCAGAAATCGACAGCCAACGTGTCCACCACGCCCAGCAGGCCGGTCTGGATCGTCGGGTTGGTCACCAACTCCACCACCAGGGTGCCCAACTGCTCACCCAAAAACACCCCGAGATCACCGGTGACCCGCAACTCCACCTGGTCAGCCACCTGCTGCTGGATCGCCTGCTGCACCTCGACGTCCCCGAGTAGCGTCACCGCCAGCGAGGACACGGTCTGGTCTACCGCGGCCCACAGCCCGGTGTCACCGAGCAGTTCGGCCACCGCCTCGGTCACCGCCACATCGACCCCGGTGGCGACCGCGTCGCTGAACCTCAACTGCTGCTGCGCGAGCTCCCTCGCCCTGCCGGGGTTGAACGTGGTGAACAAGACCAACGCCCACGTGCCGGCCGCCCCCGCGAAGGCGTCCACCACACCAGCGGTGCCGAAGAAATCGGCAACCAGGGTGTCGACAACCCCCAGCAGAGCGGGCGCGACGGCCGGATTGCTCACCAGCGACACGACCGCGTCACCGATCTGCGGACCGACCACACTGGCCAGCGGCTCACCGAGTCGTTCGGTGACCGCGTCCTGCACGGCTTGGTTGAGCAGACCAAGGGCAGTCGGGTCGGTGGTCAACTCGATCACCGCCGCCGACACCGTCCCGTCGACTGCGCTCCACAGGTTGCTGTCCCCGAGGAAGTCCGTCACCGCGGCACCGAAGGAATTGGCCAGCGCGTCTTCCACCTGCTGGTTGGTCTGTAGCGACGCCAGCACCTCGGGGTACACCTCGTCGTAATCCCCGGCCAGTTTCGCCGCCGCCAACGCCCCGAACGCCACCGAGAATGCGCTCGCCACGCCCTGCGCCTGCCAGAAATCCGCGAGCAAGGTGTCCACCACGCCGTACAGCCCCTGCTCGACCACCGGATTGGTGAGCACCTCGACGACCAACGTGCCCACCTGGTCACCGACGAACTGTCCGATGGCCTCGCTCTTGAACCTGGAGGCCACCTGGGCGGACACCAACGCGGCCAGCCCGGACTGCGCAGTCGGATCGGTGAGCAACGTGGAGACCAGCGTGGCCACCGAGTTGTTCACCGCATCCCAGAACTCCGTGTTGCCCAGCAGCCCCGCCGACCCGGCGGTGACTCCGGCGTCGACCCCGGCGTCGATGGAGGGGTTGACCTTCAGGTCCGCCTCGACCTGCTTGAGAACATCGGCGAAGGTGACCGGGTCCGCCAGTCGTGCGGTGACCAGGACGCCGGCGGCATCTGCCAGTTCGGACACGACGCCATCGGCGCCGAGGAACGTTCCGACCGTGGTGTTGACGAACGCGGTCAGCGCCCCCGTCACCGTCGGATCGTTCAACAGACCGAGGACCGTGTCGGCGATCGGTGTGCCGAACTCCGAACCGAGGGTGCCGGTGATCCTCGCCGAGATCTCCTCCTGAACACCCTGATTGTCGAGCACGCCGGGAACCAGATCGTTGACGAAGGTGCCGAGGCCCTGCAGGACTGCACTGTCGGTGAGCAAAGAGTCCACGAGTCCGGCCACCGCGTCGCCCGCCGCCGGGGCGAGGGAAGGCAGCAGCGGAGGATTGGGGACCCCGGACTCCTTGCAATCACCCTTGTCCTGACAACCGGCCTGCAAAGCGTTGAAAAGACTGTTGACCGTGAAATCGGCGAGAACGGTCGGCGCATCCAGCTGGCCCACGAGAGTCGGCGTCCAATTCAGGAGGGTCACCAGGGCCTGCCCGGCGTCGTCGGCCACGGTGGGGCCGATGTTCCCGATAAGCCCGGTGATCGCGCCGCTGATCGTGCCTGCCAAGGACTGCGTGAAGGGGCTGCCGTCGCCCAGCAGTTTTTCAGCGCCCATTTCGCCGAGATAGTCCGCGACAGCGTTGGCGGGCGGCTGCGGGGCCCCCGTCCAGCTGGCGCTTTGCAGGCCGAGCAGGACTTTGACCGCACTGGTGGTCGCGTCTTTCAAGATCCCCTGGACGACCGGGTCTGTGAAGAAGGTGATCAGCGCCTGCTGCGCCTGGACTGGCTTGAAAGTGCTCAGCAGCGTCGCGTTCACCCCGTTTTTGCCAACAGCACTGAGGAACTTGAAGGCGGATTCAGGGGTTGACGGCAGGTTCAGCGCTTCGAGGAAGGGTGCGAATTTTGTCGCCAAGGTGACGTTTCCGAAGGACTGCTGCACGAAGGTCGCGGCGGCGTTTCCAAGTGTCAGTCCGAGGGGGGTCGATGTTGCGACGGTCTCCGAGATGAAGGTGAGAAGGTTGGCCTGCGTCGCCAAATTCGCAACTTGATTGCCGACGTTGGCATCCCATTTCGCCTTGTTGGCCGGGTCTGTCAATTCTTTGGCGCTCGGCGCTCCTATAAGCGCGTACACGATGTTGAATCCGTATTCGCCCACGGTTTCGGCAACCGATGGTATGGATTGGCCGTTAGGGATCGGGCAGCCTTTCTCGACACATCGACCCGACGGCCCCGATGACGGAAGGAGTTGCACGAACGTGTCGGCAATCGACGACGCTACGTATCCCCTGAATCCATTGAGACCGGACTTGACGTACGCTTGACCGAGTTCAGTCATGTACCACTGCGGTAGGGCGGGGTAGGTGTCGATAACAATCGAGTACTTGGTGGAACCACTGTTCGCAGTACCTTCCGCAGTCGTGACGATGACGAGAGGCGTTTCTGTCGGGGCCGCTGAAGTCGCTTTATCCGGGAGTGTCGCAACGATTTCCGTGGCCGATATCACCTGAAACTGTGCGTCCACGTAAATTGTTGGAGTTGAGACGATATACGTATTGGGGTCCTGTTCGGGCACTCCCAGCGAGGCGAATCGGACCGACTTCACGTCGATGAAATTCGATCCGCTGATCGTGACTGGAGAGCCGATATAACCTGTTGTACCGACTTTGGCGATCGTCGGCTGGGCGGAGTTGGTCCAAGTCGGGGTTGCCAGCTGGCCATTCGGCGTTGTGACCTGAATCTGCCCGGTTTGAGCGCCGGTTGGAATTGCGGTGACACGGATTTGCGACTGTTGTCCGTCGCCATTGATCACAGTGAAGCCATCTGGTGCTACCACGACACCCTTGCCGTCGGCGCCGCCGGCAAAGGTCAAAAGTGAAGTGCCCGCGAAGTAGGAACCGTTGATGGTGAGGGGGGTACCCACCGTTCCGGCGGGGGGACTGATATTGGCGATGCTCGGCTTGTTTACGGTAAACGAATCCAGGCTATAACCCACGTTGAGTGCATTGTTTGCTACCTGTATGTTGCCATTGTTAGCGCCTTGGGGGATCACGACCGTAATCGTCGTTCCGTCATCGGAAACGCTGAGCGGCGTCGTCGGTTTTGCAGTGTTGGGACAACTATTCTTGCTGCGGTCGCATCCGAATTTCACGGTGGCGTTGTTATTGAAGTTGGCGCCGGTTATTGTCAACGGAGCGCCCACCACACCCGAATTTGAACTCAGTGCGGTAATTGTCGGCGCGGGGTCAGGCGCTTGAACTGTGAAGAATGAGCTGTAGGTCGACCAGGACGGGTCCGGTTTGGGGGGGGCAACGCCCACAGTAGTAGCGGCGTACAACTGGATATAACCGGATTTAGCATTCGCCGGAACAACGACCTGAAGTGAGGTATCCGATACTGTTCCAACAGGATCTGCCGCCACGCCGCCCTGGCAGGTTTTTGAAGTGTTATCGCTACAGCCGAAATAAACCTTGCTCACAGCGGCAGCGTTTCCCTTGGGATTAAATCCACTGCCCGTAATCGTAATCGTGGTGCCCGGTTGGGCCGCGTAAGTGTCGATTGAGGTGATTGAGATGGGCCGGGCAGCACCGACGACAGGATCCCCGGCAGCAGCAGTGCCGACACTTGCCGCGGCGGGCACCTCGGGCGTCGCGCCGGCCAGATCTTCGCGGCGGGTGACCGCCCAAGCCGCCCCCCCCAGGGGGTCCGCGCCCGGCTCCCCGGTGCCTTCCCCCCCCCGCCGGGCCGGCGGAACGGAGTCGCCCTCCGCCAGCACCTCCGCGGCCGCCC
>JAHBAP020000045.1 GCA_018500005.2 Mycobacterium sp.
CCGCTACTGCTGTTGATGACGCTGCTGCCGGCACGTCGCCCGGCCCGTCCGTCCTCCCCGACCCGCCCCTGGCGACCGGGCGGGTGGGGTGCGGCCGGTCTGCTCGCGGCGGGCACGGCGATCGCCGGACCGGGCGGACTGGTCGTGTTCGGGGTGTCATTGGCCCTGGCGCACCTGTTGCGGCACCGTCAGCCCACCCTGGACCGGTTCACATTGCTGGTGGTTCCGTCCGGACTGATCCTGGCCGGAGCGCTGCTGTCCAGGTACCCGTGGCGTTCGGTTGACGGCTATATCGGCCAATCGGCCTGGGTGCAGTTGTTCGCATTGATAGGGCTGGGGGCGCTGGCGGCATCCCTGATGCCGCTGCCGCGAACCCTGCGGGCCAGCCGTGCGGCCAGTCGTACAGTCGAGACATGACCGTCCACACCGTCCGCGGCCAGATCCCCGCCGGGGCCCTCGGGGTCACGCTGATGCATGAGCACGTGTTCGTGCTGTCCCCGGAAATCATGGCCAACTACCCGGAAGGCTGGGGCGACGAAAAGGCCCGCGAGCAGGCGGCAGTGGAGAAACTCAACGCGCTCAAGGCCGCCGGGGTGGACACCATCGTCGATCCCACGGTCATCGGCCTCGGCCGCTACATCCCTCGCATCCAACGGGTGGCCGCCCAGACCGATCTGCACATCGTGGTGGCCACCGGTGTCTACACCTACAACGACGTTCCGATGTATTTCCATTTCACCGGACCGGGAACCGCCCTGGGCGGCCCGGAATCGATGGTCGACATGTTCGTCCGGGACATCACCGAGGGGATCGCCGATACCGGCGTGAAAGCGGCGATTCTCAAGTGCGCCACCGACGAACCCGGGGTGACACCCGGCGTAGACCGGGTGCTGCGGGCGGTCGCGAAGGCGCACAAGGCCACCGGCGTTCCGATCACCACCCATACCCACGCCCACACCCGTCGCGGTCTGGATCAGCAGCGGATCTTTGCCGAGGAGGGAGTGGATCTGGGCCGGGTGATCATCGGCCACAGCGGCGACACCACCGACCTCGACTACCTCGAGGAGTTGATCGCCGCCGGTTCCTACATCGGCATGGACCGATTCGGTTTGGACAATATCCTCAGCTTCTCCGATCGCGTGGACACCGTGGTGCGCATGTGCGAACGCGGTCACGCCGGCCGGATGGTCCTGGCCCATGATGCGTCCTGCCACATCGATTGGCTGCCGGAAGCCGCGCTGCCCGTCGTATTGCCCAATTGGCATTACCTACACATTCACAACGATGTACTGCCAGCACTGCGCGAGCGTGGGGTCACCGAGGAACAGATCACCACGATGCTGGTGGACAATCCGCGGGCCATCTTCACGCACGGAGGCGCCTACTAGATGGCACTCCCCGAGGTCCCAGCCGTCGGCACCCAGATCAGCTCACTGGCCGACGCTGATCCGGATGCCCCTGCGGTCACCCACGCGGAGCGCACCATCACCAGGGGGCAACTGGACTCCATCACCAACAGACTTGCCCGTGGCTACGCCGAACTCGGCGTGCGACAAGGCGATTACGTCACGATCGCACTACCCAATTCCATCGAGTGGGTGCAGGCCGTGGTGGCGACCTGGAAACTCGGCGCCATTCCGCAACCGCTGTCCGCACGACTGCCGGATGCTGAATACGCCAATCTGCTCGACCTGCGGGAGCGCGCCCTGCTGGTCGGACGGCCCGATCCGCGCGGGAAGGTCACATCGGTTCCGGGTGATTTCGACCCCGAAAAATTTTCTGATGCCCCACTGCCGGAAGCGGTTTCCCCGTCCCTCAAGTCGATGGCCTCCGGCGGAAGCACCGGGCGCCCCAAGCTCATCGAGGCCGGCGGCGACGGCCGCTACCAGGGCACGGTGGTCGCCGCGATGATGGGCAACCTGCCGGGTGACACCCAACTGGTGTCGGTCCCGCTGAGCCACAACACCGGATTCACCTCAGCCACAACCGCGTTGGCCACCGGTCAGCACCTGGTGTTGATGAGCCGGTTCGACCCGGCGGAGTTCCTGCGCCTGGTCACCGAGCACCGGGTCAACTATCTGGCCACCGTACCGACCATCATGCAGCGACTGCTACCGGTCTACCGCGCCGATCCGGACCGCTACGACCTGTCGTCGGTGACACGGTGGTGGCATCTCGCCGCGCCGTGCCCACCGAACGTCAAGGAGGCCTGGATCGAGATCCTCGGCCCGGACGTGGTGTGGGAACTCTACGGCGGCACCGAACTTCAGGCGCTCACCTTCATCAGCGGCACCGAGTGGCTGACCCACCGCGGGTCGGTGGGCCGGGTGGTGTCCGGTGAGATGAAGGTCCTCGACGACGACGGCGACGAATGCGCTCCGGGCGTCGTCGGCGAGATCTACATGCGGCCCCGGCCGGGAAGCCGGCCAACTTACCGCTACATCGGCAGCACCGCCAAGAACCGTGCCGGCTGGGATTCGCTGGGCGACCTCGGCTGGTTCGACGAGGACGGCTACCTGTACCTGGCCGACCGCCGGGTGGACATGTTCACCGTCGGCGGCCGCAACGTCTACCCAGCCGAGATCGAGAACGCGTTGTCCGAACATCCATCGGTGTTGTCCTGCCTGGTGGTCGGCGTTCCGCACACCGACCTCGGCCAGGTGCCACACGCGCTGATCCATAGCGGGGTGACCCTCGCCGAAGCCGATGTCAAGGCCTTCGTCGCCGAGCGACTGGCCGAATACAAGGTGCCGCGCAGCATGGAGTTCGTCGACACCCCGTTGCGCGACGACGCCGGCAAGGCACGGCGCACTGCGGTCCGCGACGAGGTGATCGCCCGACGTCGGCTCAGTGCGCGACCACCGGCTCCGGGGCGTCGGTAACGGAACTGTCCAGCGGCGGAGGCAGTTCGTGCCCCGCCCCTGCCCGCCGGTACTCCCAGCGCCGCAACGCATTCCGGCAGGGGGACTCGATCAGCGAGTAGCTCACCGCGGCCATCGCGTACCCCAGAATGGTGGTCAGCACGAAGACGACGATCAGATCCCCGTTGAACATGAAGGTGCCCACCATCGGGAACACCATCACCAGCGCGGCCAGGTGCCAGATGAACAATCCGTAGGACCACCGGCCCATTGTCACCATCGCCCGGCTGCCCAGGATCCGGTGCTCGGCATCGGGTCGGTCGAGGACCAACGGGGCCAGCAGCGCCCAGGCGACCACCGCGCCCATCGAGGTGCGCACCACGAACTGCGCCAGAGTGGCGGGCACTAGATCCTTGGGGCCGGCCAGTGGCGACGCCGAAATCAGGTAGGCCACCAGAGCGACCGCGGTGATGGCCCACCGGTTGCGGGCCAACCGGTGCGGCCAGCCCAGTTGCCCTTTTTCGGCGGGACTCACCGTCCACTCGGCCAGCAGCATCCCGGCAGCGAACCAGGATGCGTAGGCCGGCGGCCAGTTCAGAAAGTTCACGCCCTCGGCGGTGTGGATGGGCAGCAGACCCCAGCCGAGGCTGGCCACCGCGACCGCGGCGATCACCGGAACCCGCCAGCGCACCGGCAACCGGTAGGCCAGGAACGCCAAAATCGGGAGGGCGAGATAGAAGGTCACCTCGACCGAGAGACTCCACATCTGGGTCAATCCGGCGGTCAGCGTCAACGGCACGTAGACCTGCGTCAGGGTCAGGTTGGCCAGCCACACCGTCGGACTGGCGTGGTTGGCCTCGGGCAGCAGGGTCAGGATGACCACCACAGCCACTAGGTAACCAGGCATGATGCGGATCAGCCTGGACCGCAGATAGTGCCCGGTGGCAGGCCGGTGCCGCAGTCCGCGGGCGGCGGCCGCATGACCGCGCCAGAGCAGAAACCCGGACAGCGCGAAGAAGACCGCGACGGCAAGGTCGAAACGGTGCAGTAACCGACCGATCACCCCGCCGGAGGTTCCGGTCTGAAACGCCACGTGGGTGAGTACCACCCCCATGGCGGCGCAGGCCCGCATGCCCTCGACGGCCGGCAGGAAACTTCGCGTCCCGCCCACCTGCCCGACCTCGAGTGTCATACGAGCAAGTGTGCCGTTCCCGGCAAGCCCGGCGTCGGCGGGTGGTAACAGAATCGCAGCGTCGGGGGTTTGGCTTGGTTTCGGCTGTTAGGGTCAGACCGATTACGGACGGCATGGGTAGCGAACCAAGCGAGACAGTGGAGGGCCTGACAGCGTGAACCGCGCGAGCATGTTGCGTCTCGCGGCCTTGGGCGTCATCGGCCTCGGGTCTGCGCTGCTGATCGCTGCGCTTCTGCTGTCCACCTACACCTCGGGCAAGATCCGGAAAATTCCGCTGAACATCGACCAGACCCTGGTCGCGTCCGGCAACGGCACCGCCCTGGACCCGGCCTCGCTGTCGGCGGGTCCGGGAGCGAAGTTCGTCATCGACAAGAACGTCCCACTGGTCTCCCAGCAGGCCCAGACGGTGGAAACCCCGGCCAACGCCCAGGTGGTGACTCTGCAGGTGGGCACGACGGTTCGCCGCAGCGACAAGCAGAAGGACAACGGCCTGCTGCTGGCCATGGTCGATACCGTGACGCTGAACCGCAGCACCGCCGAGGCGGTGTCCGACGACGACCGGCCGGGCGGCTCGGTGCAGAAGCCGCGGGGCATCGAGGACGACAAGCCCCCGACCAATATCGCGCTGCCGCACGAGGGGTTGTCCTACCGCTTCCCGTTCGACACCGAGAAGAAGTCCTACCCGTACTTCGATGCGATCGCGCAGAAGGCGTTCGACGCCAACTACGACGGCGAGGACGACGTCAACGGCCTGACCACCTACCGGTTCACCCAGAACGTCGGTTACGACGCGGACGGCAAGCTGGTCGACCCGATCAAGTACGCCTCGCTGTACGACAAGAACGAAGACGGCGAGGTAACGGCGCGGGCCGAGCTGTGGGGTGTCGAAAGCCCCGACCCCTTCGAGCCGATCAAGATGACCCGCTACTACGCCGCTCAGCGCACTTTCTGGGTCGACCCGGTGACGGGCACCATCGTCAAATCGGAGGAGCGCGCCAACCACTACTACGCGCGCGATCCCCTCAAACCGGAGGCGGTGTTCGCCGACTACAAGGTGACCTCCACCGAACAGACCGTCGAATCACAGGTGGCCGCTGCCCGGGCCGAACGGGACCGGGTCGCCCTGTGGTCGCGGATTCTGCCGATCAGCCTCGCCGCGGCCGGTGCGGTCAGCCTGATCGGCGGCGTCCTGCTCGGTCTGTTCAGCACGCGGGTCGAGGGCGCCTTGCCGGAAGGCAGCGAGGACGATATCGACGTGGGCCTGTTCGGCAAGGACGAGACCGGGCCCATGC
>JAHBAP020000524.1 GCA_018500005.2 Mycobacterium sp.
TGCGGGGCCCGTGTCCCCCCTGCCGGGCGCCCTTCTTTCTCCCTTTCCCGGCGGCGCCCGAGCGGAGGCCCCCCGCTGGCTCGCCCCCCGCCATGAACAGACCGCGGCGTTCGCCGCCGAGGGTTGGTCCAAGGTGACCCGGGTCCCGGGCGTGGTGGCGCTGACCGCCGGCCCGGGTGTCACGAACGGGATGAGCGCGATGGCCGCCGCGAGTCAGAACCAGTCCCCGATGGTGGTGCTGGCCGGCCGGGCACCCGCACTGCGCTGGGGGATGGGTTCGCTGCAGGAGATCGACCACGTTCCGTTCGTGGCTCCGCTGACCCGTTACGCCGCCACCGCGGAGTCCGCGGCAGCGGCCGGGGACCGGGTCGACGACGCCCTGCGCGCCGCGGTGGCGGCACCGTCGGGAGTCGGTTTCGTCGACTTCCCGATGGACCACGTGTTCGGCGGGGCGACCGACCGCGGCGAACCGGGTGCGTTGAGCGAACTGCCGAGGCAACCCCACGCCGACGGGGCCGCGCTGGACCGCGCGGTTGCGCTGCTGTCCAAGGCCCAGCGACCGGTGATCATGGCCGGCACCAACGTGTGGTGGGCACATGCCGAAGGCGAATTGCTGCATTTGGCCGAGAAACTGCGAATTCCGGTGCTGGCCAACGGAATGGCGCGTGGCATCGTCGGCGCCGACCGGGATCTCGCCTTCTCCCGGGCTCGCTCGGCCGCACTGGCGCAGGCCGACGTGGCAGTGGTGGTGGGCGTGCCGATGGACTTCCGCCTCGGGTTCGGGGCGGTGTTCGGCCCGCAGACCGAACTGATCGTGGCCGACCGTCGCGAACCCGACCGCGAACACCCCCGGGCGGTTACCGCCGGTCTGTACGGGGACCTGGCCGCCACACTTTCAGCCCTGGCCGCGGCGACTCCCACCGAACACGAGACCTGGATCGGCGGCCTGCGGACCCTTGAGACCGAAGCCCGCGCCGGAGAAGCGGCCGAGTTGGCCGACGACCGAATCCCGTTGCACCCGATGCGGGTCTATGCCGAACTCATGCCACTGCTGGACCGCGACGCCATCATCGTCATCGACGCCGGGGATTTCGGGTCCTACGCGGGACGGGTGATCGACAGCTATGTGCCGGGTGCCTGGCTGGACAGCGGACCGTTCGGGTGCCTGGGGTCCGGGCCGGGCTACGCACTGGCCGCCAAGCTGGCCCGGCCGGACCGGCAGGTGGTCTTGTTGCAGGGTGACGGCGCATTCGGGTTCTCCGGAATGGAATGGGACACGCTGGTCCGGCACGGCGTGCACGTCGTCTCGGTGGTCGGCAACAACGGCATCTGGGCGTTGGAGAAACACCCGATGGAGATGTTGTACGGCTACTCGGTGGTCGCCGATCTGCGGCCGGGCACCCGCTACGACGAGGTGGTGCGGGCGCTGGGCGGCCACGGCGAATTGGTCAGCAGCCCCGGCGAACTGCGGCCCGCCTTGCGGCGCGCGTTCGAAGGCGGCCTGCCGGCCGTGGTGAACACGCTGACCGACCCGACGGTGGCCTACCCCCGCAGATCCAATCTGGCCTGAGGTCCGGACGGTACCGTTGGCCTGTGGCGAGAAGTTCATCGAAGACTCCTAAGACCCCTAAAACTCCCAAGACCGACTCCGGCCAGGGCCGGATAAGCCGGGGGTTCTGGCGGTTGCTCGGGGCCTCCACCGAGAAGGTCAAGGCCCAGACCATGGCCGAGGTGGAGGCCTCGGCGCAGTTCGACGAGAAGGCCCGCGGGCTCGATGACGAGCAGCTCGCCAAGGCGGCACAGCTCCTCGAATTGCAGGAACTCGCCGATTCCCCGGATGTCCCGCAGTTCCTGGCCATCGCCCGGGAGGCCGCCGAGCGGACGACGGCCCTCCGTCCGTTTGATGTGCAGTTGCTCGGGGCGCTGCGAATGATGGCCGGCGATGTCGTCGAAATGGCCACCGGCGAAGGCAAGACCCTCTCCGGCGCCATCGCAGCGGCCGGGTACGCGCTGGCCGGCCGGCGTGTCCACGTGGTCACCATCAACGACTACCTGGCCCGCCGCGACGCCGAGTGGATGGGCCCGCTGATCGAGGCGTTCGGCCTGACCGTCGGTTGGATCACCGAGGACTCCACCCGCGACGAGCGGCGCGCGGCCTACCGGTGCAACGTCACCTACGCCTCGGTCAACGAGATCGGCTTCGATGTGTTGCGTGATCAGTTGGTCACCGATGTCGAGGATCTGGTCTCACCCAACCCCGACGTCGCCCTGATCGACGAGGCCGATTCGGTTCTGGTCGACGAGGCACTCGTGCCACTGGTACTGGCCGGCACCACGCACCGCGAGACACCCAAGGTCCAAATCGTCCGTCTGGTAGGCGAATTGACCGCAGGCGTCGATTACGACACCGACTCCGACAGCCGCAACGTCCACCTCACCGAGGCCGGTGCACAGAAAGTGGAGCGGGCACTCGGCGGTATCGATCTGTACTCCGAGGAGCATGTCGGTACCACGCTGACCGAGGTCAATGTCGCCCTGCACGCCCACGTGCTTCTGCAACGCGATGTGCACTACATCGTCCGCGACGGCGCAGTGCAACTGATCAACGCCTCCCGCGGCCGCATCGCCGCCCTGCAGCGCTGGCCGGACGGACTCCAGGCGGCCGTCGAGGTCAAGGAGGGGATCGAAACCACTGAGACCGGCGAAGTGCTCGACACCATCACTGTCCAGGCTCTGGTCAATCGCTATCCGACGGTGTGCGGGATGACCGGTACCGCGCTGGCCGCCGGTGAGCAGCTGCGCCAGTTCTACAAGCTCGGTGTGTCGCCGATCCCGCCCAACACTCCCACCGTCCGGGAGGACGAGCCGGATCGGGTCTACATCACCGCGGGAGCCAAGAATGACGCCGTCGTCGACCACATCATCGAGGTGCACGCCACCGGCCAGCCGATCCTGGTCGGCACCCAGGACGTCGCCGAATCAGAAGAGCTGCACGAGCGGCTGCTGCGCCGCGGCGTTCCGGCGGTGGTCCTCAACGCCAAGAACGACGAGGAGGAGGCCCGGGTCATCGCCGAGGCCGGAAAGCTCGGCGCGGTGACGGTGTCCACCCAGATGGCCGGCCGCGGCACCGACATCCGGCTGGGCGGGTCCGACGCCGACGACGACTCCCCGAAGAAGCGCGCGGTCGCCGATCTCGGCGGCCTGCACGTGATCGGCACCGGCCGGCACAACACCCAGCGGCTGGACAACCAGTTGCGGGGCCGCTCCGGCCGGCAGGGCGACCCCGGCTCGACGGTGTTCTTCTCGAGCTGGGAGGACGACGTGGTCTCCGCCAACCTGGAGAACCCGAAACTGCCGACCGAATGCGACGAGGCGGGTCGGGTCACCAACCCGAAAGCCAACCAGTTGCTCGACCACGCCCAGCGGATCGCCGAGGGCCGACTGCTTGACGTGCATGCCAACACCTGGCGCTACAACCAACTCATCGCCCAGCAGCGGGCGATCATCGTCGAGCGGCGCAACACCCTGCTGAGCACGGCGACCGCGAGCGAGGAACTGCGGGAGCTTTCCCCGGACCGGTACGCCGAACTGGCCGAGGCGCTCGGCGACAACTCCGACAACTCCGACAACTCCGGGGACTCCGGGAACGACCTCGAACGGATCTGCCGCAACATCATGCTCTACCACCTGGATCGTGGCTGGGCTGACCATCTGGCCTACCTCTCCGACATCCGGGAGAGCATCCATCTGCGCGCGCTGGGCCGGCAGAATCCGCTCGACGAGTTCCACCGGTTGGCCGTCGACGCGTTCACCCACCTTGCCGCCGACGCCATAGAGGCTTCTCAGCAGACCTTCGAAACCGCCAATGTGCTGGAGGACGAACCGGGTCTGGACCTGTCCAAGCTGGCCCGCCCGACATCGACCTGGACCTATATGGTCCACGACAACCCGATGCAGGACGACACCCTGTCGGCGCTGAGCCTGCCGGGGGTGTTCCGTTGAGCACCCCGTGCCTGCCGGGGGTGTTCCGTTGAGCACCCCGTGCCTGCCGGGGGTGTTCCGTTGAGCACCCCGTGCCTGCCGGGGGTGTTCCGCTGACCACCCCGAACAGCCGGGTTCTGACGATCCCCAACATCCTCAGCGTCATCCGGCTGGTCCTGCTGCCGGTCTTCCTCTATCTGCTCTTGGCGCGGCACGCCTGGGGCTGGGCCACCGCAATCCTGATGTTCAGCGGGACCTCGGACTGGGCCGACGGCAAGATCGCCCGCCTGGTCGCCAACCAGTCCTCGCGGCTGGGGGAGTTGCTCGACCCGTTGGTGGACCGGGTGTACATGGCGGCCGTCCCCCTGGGGCTGGCGCTGGCCGGTGTGGTGCCATGGTGGTTCGTCGGTCTGCTGCTGGGCCGAGATGTCCTGCTGGCCGCCATGTTGCCGGTGGTGCGCAGACGCGGAGTGGCGGCACTTCCGGTCACCTATATCGGCAAGGCGGCGACCTTCGCGTTGATGTCGGGCTTCCCGCTAATCCTGTTGGGGCAGTGGGATTCCGGCTGGAGTCGAGTTGTCGGGGCGATCGGCTGGGGCTTCGTCATCTGGGGAGCAGGCATGTACCTGTGGTCCGCAGCCCTCTATCTAATCCAGGTCCGGATGGTGGTTGCGCGACTGCCAAAAGTGCGCGACGCCGCGACCTGAAGCTACGCTCAGGCCGTCAAAAGACCGTGACAAGAGGAGCACCGTGAGCGAGATTCCCGCTGACCTGCGCTACACCGCCGAACACGAGTGGATCCGTCGTACCGGCGACGACACCATTCGGGTCGGGATCACCGACTTCGCGCAGTCATCGCTGGGCGATGTGGTTTACGTCCAATTGCCCGACGTCGGCGCCGCGGTCACGGCCGGCGAGTCGTTCGGCGAGGTCGAGTCCACCAAGTCGGTGTCGGATCTCTACGCGCCCCTGTCGGGGACGGTGGTCGGGGTCAACGCCGATTTGGAGGGCAGCCCCCAGCTGATCAATTCCGATCCCTACGGGGAGGGCTGGCTGGTGGAACTGCGCAGCGATTCCGCGGCACTCGAGCAGGGCTGGGCGGCTCTGCTTGATCCCGAGGCGTACCAGGCAAGCCTGAGCTGACAAATCCGGCGGGAAATTCTTGTTAGGGTGGCCTGCCAAACGGGCGATCCTGCAGTGGTCGGGACACCGGCGACCGCGCAACGGTACGGTCGAGTCAGACGGCAACGCAGTCGAAAGTAGGAGTGGCGAGTGACGGACAAGGACTGGCAGTCGGGGACCGGCGATAGCTCGGAAGAGTTGACCGTCGAGACGACCTCGGTATTCCGTGCGGACTTCCTCAATGACCTTGACGCCCCGGCCGGCCCAGTCGGCGAGTCGGCGGTGTCGGGGGTCGAGGGTCTGCCCTCGGGTTCTGCGCTGCTGGTCGTCAAGCGTGGTCCCAACGCCGGCTCGCGGTTTCTGCTGGACCAGCCGACCACCTCGGCCGGCCGCCACCCGGACTCCGACATCTTCCTCGACGACGTCACGGTCAGTCGCCGCCATGCGGAGTTCCGCTCCGACGGCGGCGAGTTCCAGGTGGTAGACGTCGGCAGTCTCAACGGCACCTACGTCAACCGGGAACCGGTGGACTCCGCGGCGCTGTCCAACGGCGATGAGGTTCAGATCGGCAAGTTCCGACTGGTCTTCCTGACCGGACCGCGCGGTGGCCAAGGTGGTGCCGGCAGCCAGTGACCGCGCCTGAAAGTCCCGCACCAGCCGGAATGTCGATCGGCGCGGTGCTGGACCTGTTGCGGCCCGACTTTCCGGATGTGACCATCTCCAAGATCCGGTTCCTCGAGTCCGAGGGCCTGGTGACCCCGGAGCGCAGCCCGTCCGGTTACCGGCGATTCACCGCTTACGACTGCGCCCGGCTGCGGTTCATCCTGACCGCGCAGCGCGACAAGTATCTGCCGCTGAAGGTCATCAAGTCCCAGCTGGACGCTCAGCCCGACGGTGAACTCCCGGTCTCCCCGTACCCGACGCCCAGGTTGGTCACGGTCAGCGACGACCGGGTGCCGGACAACGGGACGGGCACGCCCAAGCCGGTGCGACTCAGCCGCGAGGATCTGCTGGCCCGCTCTGATGTCCCGTCGGCGCTGATCACCGCCCTGTGTCGGGCCGGCATCATCACAACTGGCCCCGGCGGCTTCTTCGATGAGCACGCGGTGACCATTGCGCAGTGCGCGGCCGCGCTGGCCGAATACGGGGTGGAGCCGCGGCACCTGCGGGCGTTCCGTTCGGCGGCGGACCGGCAGTCCGATCTGATCGCCCAGATCGCTGGGCCGGTGAGCAAGTCGGACCGCACGGGGGCCCGTGACCGGGCCGACGATCTGGCCCGCGAGGTCGCAGCACTGGCCATCACGCTGCACACCTCGCTGATCAAGTCCGCGGTTCGAGACGTGCTCGACCGCTGAGGACGCGGACGGGCAGTCCCGCGGAGATGTCGGTAAATCAGGACTAGACTTCCTGAGTGTCTGTAGGGGACGCGATGGACGCGAGTGCGAGTAGGCGGAGGTCCGCGGATGGCTGAGGTACGAGTCGTCGGGGTTCGTGTCGAGCAACCCGCCAATCAGCCGGTCCTGCTGCTACGCGAGGCCACCGGCGATCGCTATCTGCCGATCTGGATCGGGCCGAACGAGGCCAACGCAATCATTCTCGAACAGCAGGGCGTCGAGCCGGCCCGGCCGCTGACCCACGACCTGTTCAGGGATGTGATTGGCGCGCTTGGCCATTCGCTCAA
>JAHBAP020000145.1 GCA_018500005.2 Mycobacterium sp.
CTAGCACGATCCGCGCAAGGCGCAGGGGGCTAGCCGAATGTCCAAGCGTCGCTTCGTCCGCGCGCCACGCACGTCCGCACCGACGGTACCGCCGGTTCGAGTCATGGTGAACCCGCCGCTGGCGCTGCCGGAACGCGAGCCCCGCAACATCCTGCTGATGATCGCGGCACCGGCACTGCTGGTCGGAATCCTCGGGACGCTGTTGGTGATGTACACCTCCGGGGTCCGCTCCCTGCAGTCGGGGCTCTTCCCGCTGATCGGCTTGGTCGGGTTCGGGGCGCTGATGTTCGGTGGACGCTTCGGTCGTGGTCGCCGAATCAGTTGGGGCGAGCAGGAGAAGCAGCGCAGAAGCTATCTGCGCCAACTCGACGAGGATCGCGACGAGGTCCAGAACGCCGCACAGCAGCACCGTCGCAACCAACTGTTCGTCCACGGAGAACCGCACAAACTCGACACCGTCATCGGCGGTCCCCGGATGTGGGAGCGCCACCCGGGCGACTCGGACTTCCTGGATGTCCGGCTCGGGATCGGCGTGCAGTCGACCGGGGAATCGGCAGTTTCGCTGCAGTGGCCGGAGGTGCCGGTAGCAGAGGAACTCGAACCGGTAACCGGCCGCGCGTTACGCGATTTCATCCTGGAGCAGAGCAAGATCCGCGACATCGGCAAGGTGCTGAGCCTTCGCTCGAGGCCGGGTTTCAGCTTCGTCGGCGAAGGCGGCTCCCGACCTGAGCGCGATGGCGACGCGATGGGCGAACTGCACTCGATGATGCGGGCACTGCTGTGCTCGCTGGCCGTCTACCACAGCCCGAGCGACGTCAAACTCATGGTGGTCACTCGAAATCCCGAGCGGTGGTCCTGGCTGGTGTGGCTCCCGCACAACCATCACGACGAGATGTTCGACGCCTGCGGTCTGCGCCGACTGGTGTTCGCGTCCCCGGCCGAGTTGGAGGAGGCGCTCGATGCCGAACTCCACCGCAAAGGCCGCGGCCCGTGGACTCCGCCGGGTGGATCAAGCCCCACCACGACACTGTCACCGATGGAGATCGGCGCCGGCCCCGGTCTGGGTCCGCACTGGATCATCGTCGACGACAACGTGGGCACCCCCGAGCAGTGGGAGGCGGTCGTCGGACAGAAGGGAATGGCGGGAATCACCCTGTTGCGGCTGGCAACCCGGATCGGCGAGGGCGTCGGATTCGCCAACGCCGACGAGCGCTTCACGCTACGGGAAGGCCGGCTTCGGCACCGAGATGCGTTCTACGCCGTGGCAGACATGCTCGCAGAGAGCACCGCCGACCGGTACGCCCGGGCGTTGGCTCGTTGGTCACCGGCGACGGCGGGGGAGCAATCCGAAACCGACAGCAAGGGCGGCGAACTGCTGCGTGCCCTCGGGATCAACGATCCGCGCCACCTCGATATCGACCGGCTTTGGGCGGACAGCCGAGGCCGTGGCGACCAACGCTGGGCGATGATCCCGGTCGGCGTCAAACCGGGCGGCGATCTGCAGTACGTGATATTGCGAGCCAAGGACTTCGGCGGCCAGGGTTTCCACTCGGTGGTCATCGGAACGTCCGGGTCGGGCAAGTCCGAGTATTTCCTCGCCCTGTGCAACGGAATCGCACTGACCCATTCGCCGGAGAGTTTCATCGTGATCTTCGTGGACATGAAATTCGAGTCCGCTGCCCAGGATCTCGAAGGGCTGCCGCACGTGGCCGGATCGCTGTCCAATCTGGGTAAGGACGACCGGTACCTCGCTGAGCGCATGCGCAAGGCGATCGACGGGGAGATGGCAAGGCGCTACGCCCTTTTCAAGGCGGCCGGGGCGCGCGATGCCAACGAGTACGAAGAGATGAGACTGGCTGGGCGCGACCTGGAGCCAGTCCCGATCCTGCTGGTCATCATCGACGAATACCTTGAGCTGTTCCACCACCATCCAGAATGGATCGACCTCGTCATCCACATCGGTCAAGAAGGCCGCGGCTGTAACGTCTTCTTCACCTTGGGCGGACAGCGCCTGGACCTGTCGTCGCTGAGCAAGGCCAAGAGCAACATCGCCTTCCGGGTCGCTCTGCGCGCCGAGACCGCGGAGGACTCCCGTGATGTGATCGGCAGTGATGCCGCGCTGCACCTGCCCTCCAAGGAGAACGGCTATGCACTGCTGAAATCAGGTCCGCGCGAGCTTGAGCCGTTTCGCTGCTTCTACGTCTCGGCACCCTTCGTCGTGCCCAAGAAAGTCATCGAAGCCGACCGCACGGTAGCGGTGGGTTTCACCCGGCCGCGTTCACTGACCTGGGAGTACCAGCCGCTCAGCGCATCCGACAGCGCCGCCCTGGAAGTGGGTGACGAGCCGGAGCAGCCAGACGAATTCCTTTACCATGCAGACGGATTCAAGCGTAAGAAACTTCTCGACGTCATCCGCGAGTCATTGGTCTCGCACCCCGCGCGGCCGCCGCACCGGATCTGGCTACCGCCCTTGGAGGCCAGCGCGGCCGCCGATGAACTGGTAGCGATGTGGCGCGGAAAGCCATGGTGGGAGGACTACGGCAGCAACCCAGGCCTGGTATTCCCGGTTGGGGTCGAGGATTTCCCCGAGGAGCACGCCCAACGGGTGCACGTGGTCGACGCGGAAATGGACAACGTGATGGTGGTAGCGACCGCTCAGCGCGGCAAGTCGACCACTCTGATGACGCTGATCACCTCCGCAGCACTGATGTACCGGCCGGAGCGGGTGACCTTCTTTTGCGTAGGGGCATCGCTGTACCCGGTGGAGGACTATCCGCATGTGGCCTCCGTCGTCAGCGTCACAGACGTCGAGGGCGTCTCGCGCACCATGGCGACGATCGAAGGGGTGATCCGTTCGCGGGAATCCGCTTTCAAGCGCTATCAGATGGACATCGCCGAGTTCCGGGAGCGTCGATTCGGCGACCTGGCCGGCGGGCCCACCGATCCGGCGGACAAATTCGGTGACGTCTTTCTGGTGATCGACAACTTCGGCGATCTGTACGACAAGGACAGCGGGCTCGGTGATCGCGCCATTGCTATTGCCCGGCAGGGATTGTCGTACGGCGTGCATGTGATGACCAGTGCCAGCGGCTGGCTTGTCGGGCAGAAACAGGCGCTGCTGAACGTAGCCAACGCCCGCGTCCAACTGCGGTTGAGCAATCCCGACGAGACCCAGATGGGCACCGGCATGGATCACCGCCGGGCGGCGCGTCAGACCCCGGACCGTCCTGGTTTCGGCGTCAGCCGCAGCGGCCACGAACTGCTTGTCGGCGTGCCGGAAGTGCTTGGGCCCGAGGGCAGCAGGGTGAGCACCCGTGATGTCGGCGCGGTGATCGCCGCGCAGACCGGTGCCGGAAAAGTGGACACCCTGGCGCGACTCCCGGAGCGGATCGCCCTGCGGCAGATCAGGGACGGCTACGGTCAGGGGGGCGCCGAAGCCGGCGGGGCGTTCAACATCCCGTTCGCCATCGGCGAGAGCGCACTGCAACCGATCGCCATGCCCACTCTCCGGGTGCCCCATCTGCTCGTCGTGGGCCGACAGGGCTGCGGCAAGACCAGCACCCTGGCCGCCATCGGGCAGGCGATCACCGCACGGTTGTCACCAGAACAGGCCCAGATCACCATCATCGACCCGAAGACCAGCCTGATCGGGCGGATTCCGGACCGCAATGTCGCGGCATACGCGTACACGGCCGATGACATCGACCGGGTGCTCGAACAGATCGCCGGCGTGATGAAGGACCGACTGCCGCCATCCGGCCTGACCCAGGAGGAACTGCTGGCCCGTCCGGCATGGTCGGGGCCGCACCATTTCGTCCTCATCGACGACGAGCACGAACTCCGTCCCAACGGGATGGTGGGCAAGCCGGCGGCGACTGCACCGTTGTGGAATCTGATCGAACGAGGCAGGGAGATCGGCCTACATGTCATCGTCGGCAGGCTGCCCGGCAACTGGGCCGGTGTCTCCGCGATGAGTCCCTTCCTGCAGAAGCTGACCAGTTCGCGTGCGCCGACGTTGTTCCTGGATAACGATCCGCAGGCGGTCAAGGTGTTCGGGCGGACCAGCGCCCAGCAACTGCCGCCGGGCCGCGGACTTTTGGTCACCAGCGACGGTGTGATGGAGGGGGTCCTTGTCGGTTACCCCGACGAGGACGTCAAACCAGGCGGTTAACGGCCTGATTTCGGGGTACTGCGACCCGTATGGAACGGATGCTGCTCACGGTCGGCGCTGTTCTTCTGCTGGCCGGCTGTCAGGGGAACGCCCGCTACGAGAATCTGAAAGGTCCACCTCGGTACGAGTCCGCGGGCGAGATTCGGAACGTCCTGGACCGCGCCGGGTTGGGTTGCGAGGACTATCGGGAGATCAGCCAGACCCAGCGGAATATCGGCGAGAAGGACGCCCGCGAGGTCGCCACCTGCCGGGTGGAGAACACGGACGCCGCGATCATGATGTGGCTGAAACTCGGGGAGGCCCAGGACTGGGCGCGGTCGTACCAGTCGATGGGGTGTCGGCTCGCGAAATCGGTGGGGACCGGTGAGCCGGTCTATGTCGACGGCGGTCACTGGACCATCGCGGTGAATTCCCGACAGGTGGCCGACGACATCGCCGATGCGGTCGGCGGTCGGGCCAAATTCCCGGAGTGCAGTTCGGTTGATTGACCTTCGGGTCAACGGGGTACTGGGTGGCAATGGTGTCAAACGAGGATCTGATCGCTTACTGGACCGCAGAGCGGATCGACCCGGACCGCTGCTTTTACACGGGTTGGCCGCTGGGCGGAGCGGGCGAGGTGGACTACCTGATCCCGCCGGCCCGCGGCGGCACCGACATCCCGGACAACCTCGTCCCGTGTCTGGCGGCGGCGAAGCAGGCGAAGAAACTGTGCACCGCGGGGGAGTTTCGGACCGTGTTGGGCTCGGCAGATTCTGAGCTGGGGATCGCGGTGTAGCTCAGGCGGACAGTGCCAATTCGGGCGAATTCACCCAGGCCTCGGCAGCGCTGAACAGGCCGGCTCCGTAGGCGAACGAGATGCCGTCGAAGACGGTATCCACGGCGTCGTCGTCGACCGCCAGGTCCATCCGGTAGCTCGGAGCGAAGCGGTTGGGGTTGCGGAAGGACCGGTAGTCCTCGACCGCACCGTGGGGATCCGCACCCCGGCGGCTGACGGTGACTGAGCGGACGCCTTGTGCGGGCAGCGCCGCAGCCAGGGTCTTCTCGGAGATCTGCTCGGCGATGATGGTGATGGTCTTCATGGTCTTGCTCCTCGCAGGTCGGTAGTTGATGACGACCACTCTGCGCCGCGTCGAGGCATGCGGGACTCCACTGTCCGGACGATGCACCGGAGGAAAGCGTTGTCCCCCGATTGGCCCACCGCCGACTGAGGAACCTCGTATAGCGGCGGTGACGCGAAGGGAGTGATGCGGATGGGGCTGCTGTGACGGATGCGTCATTAAAGCGGCAGCGGGAGGCCGAACATTAGCCACATCGCCGCAGACCCCTCTATTTTCGTGAGGTGATTTCCTCAGTTCTCGGTGCTCTCGGACGGGCCGTCGCCCCACTGGCGGTCGCCGCCCTCGGCTGCGCGGGCACGCTCGCCAATCCGGTCCTCCACAACCCCGCCATGCGACTGGTCGACGACTCCAACCCGCTGGCGGGCCAGCCGTTCTACGTCGACCCGATCTCCTCGGCGATGCTTGCGGCGAAGAACAATCCGTCGAGCACCGAGTTGAACGCCATCGCCAACACCCCGGCGTCGTACTGGCTCGACGAGGCGTTCCCGGCCGGCCGGGCCAGCAGCACCGTGTCGCGCTTCGCCGGTGCGGCGCAGGCCGCGGGTGCCATGCCGGTCTTCACCCTCTACGCGATCCCGCACCGCGACTGCGGAAGCTACATGGCCGGCGGCCACGGGTCGGCCGACGCGTACCGAGGATGGATCGACGCGGTGGCCGCCGGTCTGGGGTCCATGCCTGCCACGATCATCCTCGAACCCGACGCGCTGGCCATGGCCGGCTGTCTATCGCCGGAGCAGCAGCAGGAGCGCTTCGCCCTGATGAGCTATGCAGTCGATGCCCTTACCCGCGATCCGGCGGCCGTGGTCTACGTCGACGCGGGCCATTCCCGATGGACGGCCGCCGACGTGATGGCCGACCGCCTCAAGCAGGCCGGGGTGGAGCGGGCGCGGGGGTTCAGTCTCAACACCGCGAACTTCTACACCACCGAGGAAGAGATCGGATACGGCGAGGCGATCTCGGGGATGACCGGCGGCGCGCACTACGTCATCGACACCTCACGCAACGGGGCCGGCCCGGCCACCGGTGTCGCGCTGGACTGGTGCAACCCGCCCGGCCGCGCGTTGGGTGCCGCGCCCACCACCGCGACCGCCGGTGCGCACGCCGATGCCTACCTGTGGGTCAAACGCCCTGGTGAATCCGACGGGTCCTGCAATGCCGGCGACGCCCCGGGCGGGCGGTTCGTCAACGAGTTGGCCATCGCGCTTGTCCGCAACGGGGGCTGATCGGCCCCCGGTCTGAGGCCGGTCTAGGGCACGATGTAGCAGTGTCCGGATCATTGCTAGCCCCGCTGGAGTTACTGCGTGACGCGCTGGGGCAGGTGCGCATCCCGCTGCCCGGACCCGGCGCGGAGGCCGCGCGGGCTATGGCGGGCAACTTCGCCAACCAGCTGGACGACTACGTCCTCCCGCGGCTACGGGACGTCGACGCACCACTGCTGGCGGTCGTCGGCGGGTCGACCGGAAGCGGCAAGTC
>JAHBAP020000115.1 GCA_018500005.2 Mycobacterium sp.
CGAAGCCTGTCGGAAGGTAAACCGGTCGGCTTCAAGCTCTGCGCCGGCGCCCGCACCGAGTTCCTGTCGATCTGCAAAGCGATGCTGCAAACCGGAATCACCCCCGACTTCATCATCGTCGACGGCGCTGAGGGCGGAACCGGCGCCGCGCCACAGGAATTCGTCGACCACGTCGGCATGCCGCTGGACGAGGGCTTGATGATGGTGCAGAACTGCCTGGTGGGTGCTGGGCTGCGCCAGCACATCAAGATCGGCGCGTCCGGCAAGATCACCAACGGCTTCGACATCGTCAAGCGCATCACTCAGGGCGCCGACTTCACTCTTTCGGCGCGGGGCATGATGTTCGCCACCGGCTGCATCCAGGCGATGAAGTGCCACACGAACCGGTGCCCTACCGGGGTGGCCACCCAGGATCCGAGTCTGGCCCGGGCACTGGACGTGCCGGACAAGATCGACCGGGTGTACAACTTCCAGAAGGCGGTGGTCGCCAGCGCCGCACAGATGGTGGCCTCGATGGGACTGGAGAGCTTCTCGGAGTTGACACCGTCGATGCTCAACCGGCACATCGACTGCTCGGTGAACCGCACCTACGCCGAGATCTACGAGTGGCTGATGCCCGGGGAACTGCTGGAGAGCCCGCCGCAGGCCTGGCTTTCGGACTGGATCGAAGCATCCGCAGAGGAGTTCGTGTAGGCCGCGTACCCGGCGAACAGAGCGGCGCCCGCCGCCGCTCCCGCGAGTCCGAGTCCGGCGGTCGTGGCGGCCGACAGATCGCCGTAGGCCAGCAGCAGGTAGCCGAAGCCCGCCGCGACTGCGAGTAACGCGTACCGCGGCACGGTCCATCCCTGTGCGGCCCCGAACCGGCCGCCCACCACCATGCCCAGCAGCAGGGCAACCGCATGCCCGTCGGCGGTGAAATCGGCCCGGGTGAGCACCACCGCGCCCAGAGCCATGGCCAACCAGGCACCCGCCCAGGCCGGACGCCACCGTGGCGGAAGCGCCGCGGTGAAGGTTCCCAGCACCGCGACCGCGCCGTAGCTCATCCCCACATCGGCCGCGTCGACGATGGACGCCGACACCAGCCCGACGTGCAGAGCCGCGGCAATCCCGATCGCCACGACCAGCGTCGCCCCGATGTGGCCGATCACGAACGCGATCACCAACCGGCGGCTGTGCCACAGCAATTCACCCAGCGCCAACAGCGCAACCAGTCCCGGCAGCCAGAGATGGACCGGGCCGGCCTGATTGACGAAGGCACTGCCGATCAGCGTGCCGATCCTGCCCTCGGCGAGGTTGTGCAGGTTGGTACTGGTCTGTTCGATGACGCGCTGCTGGGCCCGGGGACCGAGATGCAGCATGGCCGCGGCGACGGCCGCCAGTGCCGCCGCGTAGGCCAACGTCACCCGCAGGCGCCCCAACCGTTTCACCAGCCCCGAGATCACGCCCACCACTCTGCCGCCTCACGGCCTGGCACGCGAATCCTCAACCGGATCGATCGGATTCCGCGGTGCGGCCTCCGCGGCGGGCCTGACGGTGTCGACACAGGCCGGTACCGACGCCCCGGGGACCTCGGCACCGACAGCTTCGGACCGGTCAGTCCCGCCCGCGACCGGGTTGGGAGCTGGCCACAGACGCTGGTGCCGCCGGCAGAGAAACGGTGAAGGTCGCACCCTGCCCTAGGGTCGAGGCGACCCTGATGTCGCCGCCGTGCGCCTGAACGATCTCGCGGACCAGTGATAGCCCGATACCGTAAGAGGGGCGTCCCTGTCGGGTGGTGTGCCCCTCGCCGCGGGAGAACCTGTCGAACAAGTGTGGCAGCACGGCTTTGTCGATCCCCGCTCCGTCGTCGGCGACCTCTGCGATCACCTGCTGACCATCTCGCCGTACACGTAGATCGACCGTGCCACCATCCTTTTCGTGACTGAGCGCGTTGTCGACCAACGCTGTCAGCACACGTTCAAGGGAGACTTCAGAGCCCAGCACTTCCAGGCTCCCCGGCCTGTGATCAGCGTTACCTTCGCAGCTGATCACCACGCCGATCGACTCGGCGTAGTCGGTCATGCGATCACATACCGAGTGCGCCACCGCGGAGAGATCGACCCTCGTCTTCTGCGAGCCGGCCTCCGTCAGCGAGGCTGAGGCAAGCAGCCCATCGACAATGTCGGCGAGCACCCGAGTGTCGGCAACCAACGCGCCGGCGTCCCTTGCCGCGGCGGTGAGGTTTTCAGAGTCCAGACGCTGGGCGAGCAACTGCGCTCTGGTGTGCAGAACGGTCAACGGTGCCCGCAACTCATGGGAGGCATCGGCAACGAATCGCCGCTGCCGAGCTAGCGCCTGCGTGAGGGGGCGCACCGACCGACTCGCGACGAAGACAACGACGGCGGCGGCTCCGAGGATCCCGACTAATGCGGCGAAACCTAGTGCCACCCAGAGCCGCGCCTGGTCCGCCCGGATCGGCGCCATGTCAATCATCGCCACCACCCGGTCTGTTGGGCGATCCATTACAAGGGCTCGGTAAGTGCGTTCGCCGCTGCTGATCTCCGTGAAACCGGCGGGCCCGGCCAGCAGCGGCAGTCCGACTCCTCCGTGCTGAGAGGTGGAGACTTGGCCGTCGGTGTGGCGCATCACCAACTCCATCCCCGGTGGCGGGTCGTGGGCGTCGTCGGCAAACTCGGCAACATGAGTTAAGTGGTCTGCGGTCTGGCGAGACTGCGCGCGCAAGTCGACAACGGCCAACACTGAGCCAACCAACAACAACAAAAGGGCCAGAGCCGCCGACGCCTGCAGCGCCGCGGCGCGCCCGGCCCGCCTCACCAGGCTGAAATCAGCGGCGGGTATTGATGTCCTGTTCATTCCGGGCCGAATCGGTAGCCCGAGCCGTGTACGGTGCGGATCACTTTCTTACCGAGTTTTCGCCGCAAATAATGGACATAGAGGTCGATCGTTCCGTCGGAGTCGGCACCGATGAATACGGTGTCAAGCAGGCGCGTCCGGCTGAAGATCCGCTTTGGGGCTGCCATCAGGGTGGCCAACAATGAGGCCTCCCGTTCGGACAGCTGAACCTCCTCGCCGTCGGGTGTGGCACCACTCACCGTACGGGTCAGCAGGTCAAGTCGCAGCCCGCTGGCGTGGAGCACCGTGGAGGCAGCGTCGGTGCGCCGAAGCAGCGCCCGCACCCGAGCCAGCAACTCGGGAACTTCGAAGGGCTTCACCAGATAGTCCTGCGCACCGGCGTCAAGACCCTCGACCCGGTTCTGCACCGATCCCCGTGCAGTCAGCATCAGGGCAGGTGTGGTTACTCCCCGCGACCGAAGCAGCGCTACCAGGTCGGCGCCATCCATAACCGGCAGGCCTCGGTCGACAACCATCGCGTCATAGTTGCCAGTCAGGCCCCGGTGCAGGCCCTGCTGTCCATCAAAGGCGATGTCAACCCGATAGCCCTCCGCGGTGAGCAGTTCGTGGAGCATTGAGCTCAGCGCTCGGTCATCCTCGACGAGGAGTACCGAACTCGGCAACCCAGTCATAGCCATATTCAGAGGGTGCCACGAGAAATCTTTCAACACCCAAAGAAACCCCCTGCACAGTGTGCTCAGTAGGGAACAACACCACCAAGGAAGCTGAGATCATGGGAAACAACGTTTGGATTCGACCCATTGCAAATTCAAGCGCAGCGCTGGTCAGCATCGCTGCTCTTGTCATCGCTACACCGACTGACTTCCCGCGCACCGGCCTCGCCAGAGCCGCGACATCGCCGGCGTACGAGCTGGTCTCATACGACGATCTCTACGACGACGACCGCAACGACGACGACGACCGCAACGACGACAACGACGACAACGACGACAACGACGACAACGACGACAACGACGACAACGCTTACCGCAACGACGACGACGCCTACGAAGCGCACGGGGAGGGTACCCACGTCGCGGGCACCAGCACCGACGACGCGGCAAACCACATCGACTACGACCACGCCCAGGAAAACAGCACCGTCACCACCGGCACCCACGTCGAGGAAGCCCACAC
>JAHBAP020000368.1 GCA_018500005.2 Mycobacterium sp.
GGGGAGTTGTATAAGGGGGAGGGGCCGCCCCGCCGATGTCGCGGGGGTCCGGGGGGGGGGGGTGGGGGGTGTTCGCCCGCCCCGACTACCAGGCTGACCTGGCCGTCGACCGGAATGCCCACCACCGCCTTCTCCCCGATGTGTCCGCAGTGGCCGACCCGTTCACCGGCGTCCAGATCGTGATCGGCCAGAACTGGATGCTCGGTGGCGGCACCTCGCAGGCCGCCCCGATCTGGGCGGGGGTGACGGCGCTGATGAATCAGTACATCGTCGATAACGGCGGGCAGGCGATCGGTCATATCAACCCGCTGCTCTACCGGTTGGCACGGGGATCGCGGCTGCCCGGATTCCGCGACATCACGGTCGGCGCCAACGCGGTCGACATCCCCGTGAAGGGCTATGACCTGGTCACCGGGCTCGGCAGTCCCAACGTGTCCAACCTCGCCCGCAACCTGCTCGACGCGCAGAAGGCTCAGCTCGCGGCAACCGACTACCTTCCCAGCGGAGGCTAGGTGGCTTCGGCACCTTGCCCAAAGTGCGGTGAAACCGTTCCGGCTGGACAGTTTTGCGCTGCGTGCGGTACCCGCCTGTCATCGGATTGCGGGGACGGCCGGCTCCGCAGGAGCGCGTACGCGGCCGCGCCACGCGAGCGCCTGTTTCGTCCATGGGTGACCAGTTCGTTGTTTCCGCAGCTGCCGTGGCGCTCGCGCGCACAGTTCCGGCTCGGACTGATCATCGTGATGTCGGCCGCGGTGGGTTTCGCTCTGCTCCGCCTGCAGGTGCCGGTCGTCGCGGTGTCGGTGTTCGGACTGCCCGTCCTGTTCGCCGTCTACCTGCGGGTGATCGATGTCTTCAGCGGCGGCCGCCGGCGGCTCTTTCTGCTCGCCATGGTGTGCGCCGTCGGGCTGGGGGTGGCCTGGGCGCTCGTCGCGGGCCCGATCGTCGCCGGCGCCTACAAGGCCGCGCTGGGTGGGCAGACCAGTTTGGCGCAGATGCTTCTGTGCGGGGTGGCGATCCCGAGCACCTTCGGGCTGACGATGGTCCTTCCAGCGGCTCTCGTCCGCGCGGTCGACCGCTCGCGCGGAGAGGCACTGGACGGATTCACCATCGGCGCGGTGGGTGCGACGGTCGTCAACGCCTCCGCGACCGCCACACTTCTGGCGCCGCAGTTGACGATGGGTGTGACCGCCGACAGCCAATCGGTCGGCGGACTGCTCGCCGAGGCGCTGGTCGAAGGTGTGGCTTGGCCGCTGGGTTCGGTGGCCGCCGGTGGCGGACTCGGAATAGCCCTGTGGTTCGTCCCGAAGGCCGACGCGGCGCGGCGGTATCGCAGGACCGTGGTCATTCCGGCGGCCGTGTTGGGCGCCCTGGCCTTTGCGGTCTCGATGGGGGTCGTAGACGTCGCCCCGCTGCCGTTGGGCCCTTACATCGGGCTCCAACTGATCATCGCGGTGGCCGCGGTGCTGGCCGTGCGGATCGTCATCGCCGATGCGCTGCTGCACGAGTGGACCGAGGACCACGGGGGCGAACAACTGCGCTGCGCCGAATGCGATCGCGTGGTCGCATACCGGGCGTTCTGCAGCGACTGCGGCGCGGCGGTCCGTGCGGCATCCCGGAAGTCCAGGGCCTCGCGGATCGTTGGACCGGAGGCCCAGGCCGGATCGGACGCGACCGGGATGCCGCGGCCAACGACTTCTCATCTCAGCGTGGTGGGACCCGTGGTCGCCGGCGTGGGGGCGGCGGTGGCCGTCGCGGTGGTGGTCGCCATCGCCATCAAGCCCGCTCCCCCGGCGTATGCCTGCCCGCCCAACTGCGGCGGACCCTCCACCGGCAAACCGGTCGAAGCCAATCCGCGCTTCAGCGGGGACAACGGCGCCTTCTCCGTCGCCTACCCGGGTGAAAACCCCGCCTATGAGGTGACATTCGATCCGCCGGGAATCAACGGCGTCCAACTCAACTACCTTGTGGGCGATACGGGGGTGTTGACCCTCTTCGGTGAGCCGGCGGGCAAGCGCACACCCGAACAAGTTGCCCAGGAGATTCTGCAGACCAAGTATCACGGCGCCCGCGTCGCTTACGAGATCCCCAACGCATCAGTCGGTTACGAGCCGGGCTATGGGGTTGCCGCCGACGTGTACCCGCGTGACACCTCCAGCACCTACAACAGAACCCGGGTCATCGTCATGGTGGCGATCAGGCATGACTACGCCCTGATCGCCACCGCCGCGGGGCCGTATCACGAGTTCAGCCCGGACTTCGGGAGCGGACATCCGTCCGGGGCCAACCTCGAACTGGCCATGGACATGGGCAAGTACGTCAACAGCTTCAGGTGGTACGGCGACAGGTACCGAACGCCGTCCTGATCGGATGTGCTGGGATAGGCCTATGGCCGTCCCGCGTCGCGTCCTCGAAGAAGAAGAACTCAAGCCCTACCAGGTGGAGTTGCTCAAACTGCAGCACTACCTCGAAGAGCAGAACCGCCGGATGATCGTGTTGTTCGAGGGCCGCGACGCCGCCGGCAAGGGCGGCACGATCCGTCGGGTCACCCGCTACATGAACGAGAAGCACTACCGGGTGGTGGCGTTGGGCAAGCCCACCGAGGAGCAGCGCAGCCAGTGGTACTTCCAGCGCTACATCGCGCAATTCCCCACCGGCGGGGAGATCGTGCTGTTCGACCGCTCCTGGTACAACCGCGCGATGGTCGAACCGGTGTTCGGCTTCTGCACCGACGAGGAATACCGGAACTTCCTCAAGGGCGTAGTCGGCTTCGAGAAGGACCTGGTGCGGCAGGGCACCACCCTGGTGAAGCTGTACTTCAGCGTCACCAAGGAGGAGCAGGCCCGCCGCTTCGAGCGCCGCCGCGACGACCCGTTGCGGCAGTGGAAGCTGTCGGAGATCGACGTCCAGGCCCAGGAGCACTGGGACGATTTCACCGAGGCCAAATACCGCATGCTGCGCCGGACCAGCACCCCCGATGCGCCGTGGATCATCATCCGCTCGGAGAACAAGCACAAGGCCCGGCTCAACGCCATCAAGGTCATCCTGGCCGCGGTGCCCTACGAGGGCCGTTCGCCCGACGTGGACTTCGTGCCGGACCCGGACGTCGTGATCCCCGGCGCCCATGAATTGGCGCTGATGGAGGCCGAACGCATCCGCAGCGGAAAGTTCACCGGATAGCGGAGCGAGACGTCCGGAGTCAGCCCTCGGTGAAGATCGCCACCGCGCGGGTCCACCCCGCCGAGGCGGCGTGCACCTTGACCGGGAAGCACGAGACCTCGAAGCCGGATGCTGGCAGCGATTCCAGGTTGTGCAGTTTCTCGATGTGGCAGTAGCCGATGGTCCGCCCGGCGCGGTGGCCCTCCCAGATGATCGACGCGTCGTGGTTCTCGGCGTAGCGGCGCGCGGTGTAGGAGAACGGCGCGTCCCAACTCCAGGCGTCTGTCCCGGTCAGCCGAATTCCACGCTCCAGTAGGTAGAGGGTGGCTTCCCGACCCATCCCGCAGCCCTTACCCACATAGTCCGCCTGCCCGTAATGCGTTCCGGCACTGGTGTTCACCAGAACGATCTCCAGCGGGGACAGCTCGTGGCCGATGCGGGCCAACTCGGCTTCGACGTCCCCGGCGGTGACGACGTAGCCGTCCGGGAAGTGCCGGAAGTCGAGCTTCACCGCGGGCTGTAGGCACCACTCCAGCGGAACCTCGTCGATGGTGATGGCCCGCTTGCCGCCGTCCATCGTCGAGGCGTAGTGATAGGGCGCATCCAGGTGGGTGCCGTTGTGGGTGGTGATCCGCACCCGTTCGATGGCCCAGCCCTCGCCGTCGGGGAGGTCGCCCTCGGTGGCGCCCGGGAAGAACGACACCACCTCCGCAGCGGTCTGCCGGTGGTCGTAGTAGTCGATCTCCGGTAGATGCCCGGGCGGATCCGAGGCGATCCCGGCCTGAAGCGGAACCGACAGGTCGACGAACCGGCGTGCCGTCATGGGCGCATCGTAGCGAGGCGAGTGATGGTGTAATCGCGCCATGGCAGAGATTCCGGGTTCCCCCGCCGACGTCACCGCAAGGTGGCTGACCGATGTGCTGAGCCGCCCGGAGCGCCAGGTCGTCGTCGACGCCGTGGAGGTGACGCCGATCGGGACCGGCCAGACCGGGGCCACCTACCGGATCGCGGCCCGCTACGGGTCCTCCCCCGCCGACCTGCCGGACTCGTTCGTCGTCAAGTTGCCCGCCCAGGATAACGCGGTGCGGGAACGGGTCGCGCTGAGCTACCGCTCCGAGCACGCGTTCTACACCGGGGTTGCCGACTCGGTCGCCGTGCCGGTCCCTCGCTGCCATCACTGCGCGCTGGCCGACGACGGTGCCCAGTTCGTGCTGTTGCTCGACGACATGGCACCGGCCGAACAGGCTGATCAGATCCGTGGGTGCACACGGGCCGAGTCGGAGTTGGCCGTGACCGCACTGGCAGGTCTGCACGGTCCGCGGTGGGGTGACCAGGCGTGGCTGTCGTTCACCGGCACGGTCATGCCCAAACCCGACGAAGCGACAGCCCGAGGCCTCGGTGACATCACCAAGTTGGCGGCATCGACGACGATCGAGAAACTCGGTGCCCGGATGACCGAGGCCGACCGGGCGACGGTGCTCGAGTCCGCGGATCTGATCGCCGACTGGTTGTTGGGCTCCCCCGACCGGTTCAGCATCCTGCACGGTGACTATCGGGCGGACAACCTGCTCTTCGGCGACGGGCGGGTGACGGTGGTGGACTGGCAGACACTGGCGGTCGGGTTGCCGGCCCGGGACCTGTCGTACTTTCTCGGCACCAGTCTTGAACCCGGCGAGCGGGCCCGCCACGAGCGGGCGTTGGTGGAGAGCTACCACCGCGCCCTGATCGCTTTCGGCATAGAAGGCTACGACACTGAAACCTGTTGGCAGGACTACCGATTCGGGATGCTGCAGATCCCATTGATCACCACGTTGGGGTTCGCGTTCTCGGCGGCCACCGAGCGCGGTGACGACATGGTCCTGACCATGTTGGAGCGCGGCAGCCGGGCCATCCGGGAGCTCGGCACGCTGGAACTGGTGCGCGGGGGCTAAGGCTGGTCGGCGCGGGCGTCGGACGACGGGCCGTCCGGGTCGGTGGAGATGTCCGGGGAGAACTCGTCGGCGGAGAACCGCGGCTTCACGGGCTCGGGTTCGACGGCGGGGGCGGGGTTGTCCGGTACCGGCACCGGTGCGGGCTCACGGCGCCAGTCCCGCACCAGTTGAACGATTCCGGCCACCGCCAGGGCGATCACCACGACGGCAAGGGGCGTGCTGCCGGTCACCATGGCCAGGACAAGCCCGATCAGACCGAGCACCGCCAACGCCACGACTCCGCGCACCCGTCCAGTCTGCCCGCGTACGGCCTGTCCGGCCGGTACGCGGTGGCTGCGTGTTCGACGGGGGTTGTGCGGCGGATTAGGCGGCGGGGCGCCGACCGAGCAGCACATGCACGACGGCTGGGGCCGGCGCTTCGGGCGCCTCCTCGCGGGAGAGCAACTCGGCGCTTTCGGGCAACTCCCGGGGATTGAGCGTGCCCTCGGCGATCTGGCGCAGCATCGCATGGGCGTGCGCCAACTGGTGCCGTTTGCGGTACTGGCCGCCGGGCAGTTTGAGGCCGGCCCAGACGCCGTATTCCTCACCGCCCTCGATCGCCAGGCGGGCGCACTGGCGCTGTTGGGCCAGCGGGCAGCGGCGAAGGCAGATGGTGCGCGCCTTGGCGGCCGACTGCTCGTAAACGCGGGCCTTGGCGGCGCCGTCACTGGCGTCGTCATCGGCGTAGCCGAACCACAGGTCGGGATCAACGGAGCACGGGCGAACGTCCATCAGAGCCTCCTCGGGAGATATTCGATGACGTAAACGTATACGAATAACCTGGGATGCGCAAGAAAAACGTACACAGAAACGTATAACTTGATACGGCTGTGTACGATTCGGCAATGCTGGGAGGCGGGCGGTGAGCCGTGAAGCGGCAGGTGCCGCCATCCGGGCACTCCGCGAATCTCGGGACTGGTCGCTCGCTGATCTGGCGGCGGCGACCGGCGTCAGCATCATGGGACTGAGCTATCTGGAGCGTGGAGCGCGGAAGCCGCATAAAGGCACAGTTCAGAAGGTTGAGAACGGGCTCGGCCTGCCGCCCGGAACCTACGCGCGACTGCTGGTCGCCGAGGATCCGGACGCCGATCTGGCCCATCTTCTGGCCTCCACGAGCGGTGCGCCAGCGGCCCTCGGCACGCCCGGAACGGTGGTCGTAAGCCGGCACACCGACGCCGACGTCCTCGAGGCGCACGCCGAAGCGCACCTGGAATCGCTCAACTCGTTGATAGCTCGGCTGCCGGCGGAGACGTCAAACGAATACGAGACATATATTCTGTCCGTGATCGCTCAGTGCGTGAAGGCCGAGATGCTGGCCGCGAACTCCTGGCGGGTCGCCGTCAATGCCGGTTCCGAATCGACAATGCGTCTGATGGCGCACCTCAAGACGCTCGAAGACATCCGCTCCACCCTGCTGGCTCGGATGCCGGCCAGTATCAGCGCCCGCTTCGACCAGGCTTGCCAGCGCAGCGGACTGCCGGACGCCGTCATCGCGGCCCTCCTCGGGGTCACCGGCGAAGAAATGTGGGACATCCGCAACAAGGGGCTCATACCGCCCGGCGCGCTGCCTCGGGTGCGGGCCTTCGTCGACACGGAGTCGTGACGGTGGGTGACTCGGAAATAGTCCTGTTGGCCCGAGCGCATGCGTTGTTCGACGGACACCCGGGGTTGGGGCTCCTTTCGGGGGACCACTCCCCCGGCCCGACGGGTGTCGACCCGTCCGGGGCGATGGCGAACGCGTACCGGGACGCCGCGGCATCCCGGATCGCCGAGCGCTCCGCCGCGGCCGGTGTCGATGACGAGTTACGTCGGATCCTCGCCGATGTCGCCCGGGTCCACCGTGAAGCCAACCGAGACACCGCCGCGGTGCTGGCGGCGGCGCGGGCTGAGGCCGGCGCGGTGCCCGCGAATCCGATCGCGGCGCGCGAATTGCTGCGCCGCAGGATCTCCCGGCTTCGCGCCCAGCAGGCACACGTCGCCACGGCGCGCAGGCGCGCGCGCCGGCGTCGCAACGACCTGCGGGCAATGCGCTACCGGCCGGCTGCGCTGTCCGGCAACTCCCGCGACGGCCGGGCGCGGGCCGCGGTGCGGGCGGCGCTGAGCCGACTCGGCCGCCCCTACGTCTGGGGGGCCACCGGCCCGGACCGCTTCGACTGCTCCGGTCTGGTCCAGTGGGCTTATGGGCGCGCCGGAGTTCCCCTGCACCGGACCACCTACCAGCAGATCCATGAGGGGATCCCGATCGCGCCGCCGCAGGTCCGCCCCGGCGACCTGGTCTTCCCGCATACCGGTCACGTCCAGATGGCGATCGGCGACGGCCTAGTTGTCGAGGCCCCACAACCGGGCGCGACGGTCCAGATCAGCCGGATGGGTCCGAGTGTCGCGATCCGCCGGATCGTCGGGTGAGTTGTTGGCAGCCGGGACCCTGGGTACGGTCGGGCCCATGGCCCAGGCAGGTGAGTCCGGCGACGCCCTCCGGGCGGCCCGCCGGCGACTCGTTGCCCGGGACACCGACCTCGCCGACGCCGATCGCCTACTAGCCGCGGCCGTCGCCGACGCCCACGCGATCGCGGTCGAGTCGATCGCCCGCATCGAGGCGATCCGGTCTGAGATCGAGTCCGGCGCGGCCGCCGGACCGGGGGACACGGCGGCCGCCGCCCGTGAGATGGGCCGGCAACTGGTGGCGAGGAATCGCGAGATTGCCGATCTGGTTCGTGACGCCCAGGATGCCGTTGACGCCAAAACCGTTGTGCTGAAACAGCTTTTCGCACGATATACACAGCAGTGAATTGCCGGCTGGCGCCGCTTTGCCTACAGTCGTCGGTATGAGAGGCGTGTGGTGGCCAGTCATCAAGACCTGCTCGACGCCATAGCCCGCGTCGGCGCGGCCACCGGCGACCGCGAGGCCTGGCAGGCGGGCCTGTCCGGTGAAGACATCGCCGCCGCCTGCAGTCTGTCGAGTCAACCCACCGCACTGACCGCCGTCCTGACCAGGATCGTCGCGGCACATCCGGAGGCATTTCTGCCAGCGGCCGGGCCCGTGAGCGTGCGCCCCGGCGGCGGCGAGGGGTTGGCGGCCGAGGCCGTGCGAGACGCCGAAACAGCTCTGGCCCAACAGAATTCCGCGGCCGCGCGGGCGGATCTGCAGGTGGTCACGGCCGTCCTCGGCGCGCACGGGGCCAACGCCGACGGGGTGGCCCGGTTGGACCGACTGCAGCGCGAGATTGAGTCCGCGGTGCTGTCCCGGACCGATCTGGACACACCCGCGGGAGCCCGGGAGTTCCAGCGCTTCCTGATCGGCAAGACCCGCGATATCCGGGCGATCGTCGACTCCGCCGGCCTGGACGCCACCTCGAAGGCTGCCCTGGCCACGGCGCTGGCATCGCTGTACGCGTCGGCCACCCCGCTACCGGCCGAAGCCAGCCCCACGATGGCGGCGGAATCGCCACCGGCACAGAGCGTTCCGAGTGATCCACCGATCGCAACGGCGGCGCGGGGGAGTGCCGCCGGGTTGGCTGAGCCGTTCACCGGCGACCCCCCGCCGTGGGGGCTCGATGATCCGCCGCCGGTGTACGAGGTTCCCGGCGGTCAGATCCCAGCCCCGCCGGCAGCGGCCGTGTCCCTCCCTGCACCGGCACCCGGGCCGGCCGCACCAGCCACGCCCGCCCCGGCGATGGCCGCCCCAGGCTCAGGATGGGGCGGGGGCCTGCCCGGGTTCGGCGGCGGCCTGGCCTCGCCGGGGTTCTCGGTTCTCGGTGCCCCCGGGTTCGGCGGTCCCCCGGAGGGCATCCGGGACCGCGTCGGCGCGCTTCGTCGGGAGCGGGATTCAGACCCGCCGGATATCCCTGCCGATGCGACGACCGATGCGATGACTGATGAGCCAGCGCCGGAGGAGCCCGCACTCGAGAACCCCGCATCCCATGAC
>JAHBAP020000084.1 GCA_018500005.2 Mycobacterium sp.
GGAACAATGCGAACCGGAGCGCCCAGCGCCGCTTGGGCAGGAACCCGGCGCGCGGATCGGCCGCCGCGCCGAGACGCTGCGGGGCTAGGTCGGCGTACTCGCTGGCGGTGTCGATGCTTCGCTGCAGCGCCGAGCGCCACGATCGCGCAGCGAAGCCCGCTTTGTGCTCGGCTTTCACCGTCATCGAGTAGTGCCTCCTCCTGGCGAACTACTGGCCGAGCGGCTGCTCGGGCTCGGGGGTGATGGCCGGGGCGGCCGGCGTGGCGGCTGCCCCGCCAGAAGGCAGAGCATCACCGCGCATCGAGGCCCGGATCTGCTCGAGTCGGGAGTGTCCGGCCATCTGGACACCGGCCTGCTGAACTTCCATCATCCGGCCCTGTACCGAGTTCTGCGCCAGCTCAGCCGAGCCCATGGCGTTGGCGTAACGCTGCTCGATCTTGTCGCGGACCTCGTCAAGGTTGGGCGTGGTGCCCGGCGCACCGATTTCGCTCATCGAGCGCAGCGAATCGGCGACCTTCTCCTGCATCTTGGCCTGCTCGAGTTGGCTGAGCAGCTTGGTGCGCTCGGAGATCTTCTGCTGCAGCATCATGGCGTTCTGCTCGACGGCCTTCTTGGCCTGGGCGGCCGCGCCGAGAGCCTGGTCGTGCAGGACCTTGAGATCCTCGACGCTCTGCTCGGCGGTCACCAGCTGAGCCGCGAACGCCTCGGCGGCGTTGTTGTACTCGGTGGCCTTGGCAGCGTCACCGGCGGCAGTGGCCTGGTCAGCCAAGGTCAGTGCCTGACGCACGTTGGCCTGCAGCTTCTCGATGTCGGCGAGCTGGCGATTCAGCTTCATCTCCAGCTGACGCTGGTTCCCGATCACCTGCGCCGCCTGCTGGCTGAGGGCCTGGTGCTGGCGCTGGGCATCCTCGATCGCCTGCTGGATCTGAACCTTGGGGTCTGCGTATTCGTCGACCTTGGAGCCGAACAGCGCCATCAGGTACTTCCACGCTTTAACGAACGGATTGGCCATGGGGTGTTGCCCGCCTTCGAGTCGAGTTCCGCATTGGGTCAGAGTGTCCGCACCCAATTTATCGAGCCCAATTTATCGGTTCGGACCCGCCGACCACATCAGCTTGCGTGTCGGGTTCGAAGAAATTGGGCAAATCGCAGATCAGGCAACAGCCATGGCGGCCGGGTGCGGGATGACGGTGGCACCCTCGTGGCAGGCGAGCTCGGCGCCGGCGTCGCACAGCACCCGGGACATCGGGACGTCCAGTGCCGTGCAAATCGCACCGAGCAACTCGCTGGAGGCCTCCTTGCGGCCCCGTTCGACCTCGGAGAGGTAACCCAGGCTGACCCGGGCCGAGTCGGAGACCTCACGCAGGGTGCGGCCCTGTGACGTCCGCGCGCGGCGCAGCACGTCACCGATCACTTCGCGAAGCAATACCGCCATTGCGCTGTCCTCCTCGAATCGTTGCAGCAACCTGTGCAACGCAGCGGCGGCCAAGAAGGTTCCCGGCCCGGGTTTTCAGTCGCCCGGCTTGTTTCCGCGGACCGCTGTGATGACGTAGTCCAACCCTGTGACCACGGTCAACACGATGGCCGCCCACATGACCCACCAGGCCACGGTTTCCCACTGGCTCGGCCAGTTCTGCAACGGCAGAATGAACAGACCGATGGCGATTGCCTGCACCAGGGTCTTCAGCTTGCCGCCCCGGCTGGCTGGGATGACTCCGCGACTGATCACGGCGAACCGGAGCAGGGTGACACCGATCTCGCGGATCAGGATGACCACGGTCACCCACCACGGCAGGTCGCCGAGCATCGACAGACCGATCAACGCCGAGCCGATCAGCATCTTGTCGGCGATCGGATCAGCGAGCTTCCCGAACTCGCTTGTGACCCCATAGCTGCGCGCCAGCGAACCATCCAGCCGGTCGGTGATGATCGCCACGGCAAAGATCGCGAAGGCGGTAATCCGGCTTGCGGTTTGGTGCCCGTCGCCGGCGAAGAGGAAGAACAGGAAAATCGGAACGAGGACCAGGCGCAAACCGGTCAGCAGATTGGGAACATGGACCATCCATTCCCGCCGAACCGTCGGCGAACTTTGGGGTTGGCCCGTCACGGCCATCAGACTATCGGGTCTCCAGTCCGATCTGGGGGCACTTAACTACGCGTCAGGCATGGGAAGGACTAGACCGGCCGAGGTATCACGGTCGGCACCGTCCGGTCCCGGTGTCCATTCAGGCCGGGAATCAGCATCGGTACCCGGGTGCGATAGTCGCGGTACTGATCGCCGAGAGTCGCTGTAAGGTCCCGCTCCTCGAGTTGAATGGCGATCAGGATGTAGCCCGTCGTTGCCGCGGCGAAAAGTAGATGCCCTGCCGTCATGGTCGGGATCGACCAGAAGGCGACGAGGAAGCCCAGCATCAGCGGATGACGGACGGCCCGGTAGAGCATCGAGGTACGGAAGCGCAGGTTGGTGTAAGGCGTGCCGCGCCAGGCCAAATACACCTGGCGCAATCCGAACAGATCGAAGTGGCTGATCAGGAACGTCGACACCAAAACGGTGACCCAGCCCAGTCCGAACAGCACCCACAACAGCACCCGCCCGGGCTGCCAGGCGACATCCCAGATCACCGCCGGCATCGTGCGCCACTGCCAGAACATCAACGCCAGAACCAGGCTTGCGATCAGGACATAAGTGCTGCGCTCGATCGGCGTCGGGATGAATCGGGTCCACCACCGTTTGAAAGCCGGACGGGCCATCACGCTGTGCTGAACGGCGAACAAGAAGAGTAGCCCGATGTTGATCAGCACCGCCTCGGGGAGCGAGGCGGTGACACCGTGATCGACGGTGCGCGGCACCACAACATTGCCGACGAAGCCGATCGAATAGAGGAAGACAGCTAGGAAAACCAGGTAGCAAATGGCCCCGTAGGCCAGCGCGACATATCGGTTCATGGACGGGCCTCTCAAAACGTCGTTCTCCAACCCGGCCCGATTTCGACGCTATTACCCGATCGGGGATGCATCAAGGGTCGATCGGTAAACGGATCTCGACCGATAAGGTTGCGGCCGTGACTGTGACGGTTCGCCGCGCCCGGACTTCCGACGTCCCGGAGATCAAGCGTTTGGTGGACACCTACGCCGGGCGGATCCTGCTGGAGAAGAACCTGGTCACGCTCTACGAGGCGGTGCAGGAGTTCTGGGTCGCCGAATTCGACGGCCGGGTGGTCGGCTGCGGCGCACTGCACGTGTTGTGGGCGGATCTTGGCGAAGTGCGCACCGTCGCGGTGGACCCCGCGGTCAGGGGACGCGGCATCGGCCATGCGATCGTCGATCGTCTGCTCGAGGTGGCCCGCGACCTTGAGTTGGAACGGCTGTTCGTGCTCACTTTCGAGACCGAGTTCTTCGGCCGGCACGGCTTCAACGAGATCGAGGGCACACCGGTGACCGCCGAGGTCTACGAGGAGATGTGCCGATCCTATGACGTCGGCGTGGCGGAGTTCCTGGATCTGAGCTACGTCAAGCCCAACATCCTGGGTAACACCCGGATGTTGAAGGTGCTCTAGGCGCGCGGGACTCAGAAGTCCTCGGGCACCCCGGTGTCATCGTCCTCGTCGTCGTCCTCGTCGTCGGCCCCGCCGCCGCGGATCAACGCCAGGGTGCCGGCCAATTCGTCGGGCTTGACCATCACCTCGCGCGCCTTGGAGCCCTCCGAGGGCCCGACGATGCCGCGGGTCTCCATCAGGTCCATCAACCGGCCGGCCTTCGCGAAGCCCACCCGCAGCTTGCGCTGAAGCATGGATGTCGAGCCGAACTGGCTGGAGACCACGAGTTCGACGGCCTGCAGCAGCAGGTCCATAGCGTCGCCGATATCGGCATCCACCTCGCCACGGTCGCCGTTGGGCTTGGCA
>JAHBAP020000113.1 GCA_018500005.2 Mycobacterium sp.
CGCCGGTTCGGAGGGCGTCGATCAGGTCGAGTTCGGTTTCACCGCCCAGCGCCAAATCCAGCTGGGCGGGACCGAGCTGCTGCCGCTGAACAAGAGCGCGTCCGGCGGCGAGTTGTCGCGCGTGATGCTCGCACTTGAGGTGGTGCTGGCCGCCTCGGCCGAAGGTACGACCATGGTCTTCGACGAAATCGACGCCGGGGTGGGCGGACGGGCCGCGGTGCAGATCGGCCGCCGACTGGCCCGGCTGGCCCGAACCCGCCAGGTCATCGTCGTCACCCACCTGCCGCAGGTGGCGGCGTACGCAGACACCCATCTCACGGTGGACAGCAGCGGGCCGGCCAGCTCGGTTCGCCGACTCGACGACGACGGGCGCGTCGGTGAACTGGCTCGCATGCTGGCTGGGCTCGGTGAATCCGACACCGGCCGCGCGCATGCCCGCGAACTGCTGGCGGCCGCGCAATCAGACCGCGAGGAACCGTAGATCGAGCTGTTACTGATGTGACAGGAAGTAACTTCTGGGGCGGATGTTACGGCGCGCCTAACGGCTGCTAGCACACGGCGGCGACAGAATCGCACCCATGAAGCTGCTCTCGCGATCCTCTGCACGTCCGGGCGTTACCGGGACCGCCCGGGTCGACCGCGACACCGACCGACTGCTGCGCCGCGTCGGCGTCGGCGACATCGTGGTGCTCGATGTCCTCGACCTCGACAGGGTGACCGCCGATGCTCTCGTCGACGCCGGAGTCGCCGGGGTGGTGAACGCGTCGCCTTCCATCTCCGGCCGCTACCCCAACCTCGGACCCGAGGTGCTAGTCGCCAACAACATCATCCTGATCGACAACGCGGGTTCGGACATCTTCAAGAAGATCAAGGACGGCGCCAAGATCCGCCTGCACGACGGCGGGGTGTACTCGGGTGACCGGCGTCTGGTCAACGGTGTGGAGCGCACCGACGAAGAGATCGCCGATCTTATGCATGACGCGAAAACCGGACTGGTCGCCCACCTGGAGGCGTTCGCCGGGAACACGATCGAGTTCATCCGCAGCGAGAGCCCCCTGCTCATCGACGGCATCGGGATCCCCGAGATCGACGTCGACGTCTACCGCCGCCACGTCGTGGTGGTCGCCGACGGGCCCGGCGCGGCCGATGACCTCAAGGCGCTCAAGCCGTTCATCAAGGAGTACCAGCCCGTACTGGTCGGGGTGGGCGGCGGTGCCGATGTCCTTCGCAACTGCGGTTATCGGCCGCAGCTCATCGTCGGAAACCCCGACCAGATGAGCGCGGAGGTGCTGCGCTGTGGCGCCCAGGTGGTGCTGCCGGCGGATGCCGACGGTCACGCGTCCGGGTTGGAGCGAATCCAGGATCTCGGCATCGGAGCCATGACCTTCCCGGCCGCCGGTTCGGCGACCGACCTGGCGCTGCTGCTCGTCGACCACCACGGCGCGTCGTTGATCGTCACCGCCGGCCAGTCGGCCAACATCCAGGAGTTCTTCGACCGCAACCGTGCGCAGAGCAATCCCTCGGCGTTCCTGACCCGGTTGAAGGTCGGCGAGAAACTCGTCGACGCGAAAGCCGTTGCGACGCTGTACCGCAGCCACATCTCCGGTGGCGCGATCGCGCTCCTGGTCCTTGCCGTTCTGCTCGCCGTCATCGCCGCGCTGTGGGTTTCGCAGTCTGACACCGCGATCATCGACTGGATAACCAACTACTGGCAGCGTTTCTCGCAGTGGCTGCAGAAATGGATCACGTAGCGTGCGAGCGGGCCGACGTCGAGTCTTCTGGTTGTTCGGGGTAATTCTCGCCGTGGTCTTCGGCGTGTTCGCGGGTGTGAAATTCCTCCCCGAACCGATCGCCTCGGGTATTCGGGCGGATAACGACTATCTGCACGGGCGGATCAAAGCGCTCACCGACGAGAACAGGGCGCTCAGCGAAAAGCTTGCTGTCACAGATGAATTCGATGCGATGGTGTCGGGTCGGGTCGTACGTGACGCGCTGGCCGGCAGATCGGTGCTGCTGTTCAGGACACCCGATGCCCAAGACGCAGACGTGGAGTCGGTGGCGCGTCTGGTGGGCCAGGCGGCCGGTACCGTCGCCGGCACCATCTCATTGACCAGTGAGTTCGTCGGCGCCAATTCTGCGGAGAAACTCCGTTCGGTGGTCAACTCGCCGATCGTGCCGGTCGGCGCCCAACTCAACCCCGCCCTGGCGGATCCGAGCGCGCAGGCCGGTGATCTGCTCGGCATCGCGCTGCTGATCAACCGGGACCCGATGCTCCCGCCCGCCAGCGATGAAGACCGCTACGGCGTGCTGACCGCACTGGGCGATACCGGATTCCTGAGCTATCGCAGTCCGATCGTCCCCGCCGACACCGCCGTCGTCGTGACCGGCGGAGGCCTCGCCGACGACGCGGGCAAACAGGGGGTGGCGGTGGCCCGATTCGCTGCTGGGCTGGCACCGCATGGGTCCGGTGTCGTGCTGGCAGGCCGCGACGGATCGGCAAGCGGGGTTGCCGCACTGGCGGTCGCCCGATCCGACGCCGAGTTGGACCGGTCGATCACCACCGTGGACGACATCGGGTCCGAGTCGGGCCGTATCACCACGGTGCTGGCGCTTCAAAGCCTGATCGCCGGCGCGCCTCCGAGCAAGTACGGAGTCGGTGAGGGCGCCGACGCGGTGACCGTTCAGTAGGCACCCCCGGTGTGTCAGCCGCGCCGTGCCGAGGTCGGTGTTAGGGTGAGTTTCCGTGGGTCGGCAGGCCCCAACCAGACCTCTCAGAGTCTTCGGCGCTGATCGGTTCGGTATTACAAAGTCCTGCGCCGTCGTCACGGAGGCCGCTCTTGCCCGCATTGCGCAAGCACCCCAAGGCCGCGACCAAGCATCTCTTCGTCACCGGTGGTGTGGTGTCGTCGCTGGGCAAGGGCCTGACCGCCAGCAGTCTGGGTCAGCTGCTGATCTCCCGTGGCCTGCAGGTCACCATGCAGAAGTTGGACCCCTACCTCAACGTCGATCCGGGAACGATGAATCCGTTCCAGCACGGCGAGGTGTTCGTCACCGAGGACGGTGCCGAGACCGACCTCGACGTCGGTCATTACGAACGTTTCCTTGACCGCGACCTGTCCGGGTCGGCCAACGTCACCACCGGCCAGGTCTACTCGAAGGTGATCGCCAAGGAACGTCGCGGCGAGTACCTCGGCGACACCGTTCAGGTCATCCCGCACATCACCGACGAGATCAAGAGTCGCATCCTGGAGATGGCCGAACCGGACGCCTCCGGCCGGCGGCCCGATGTGGTGATCACCGAGATCGGCGGAACCGTCGGCGATATCGAGTCGCAACCGTTCCTGGAGGCTGCCCGCCAGGTCCGTCACGAAGTCGGCCGGGAGAACTGCTTCTTCCTGCACGTCTCGCTGGTGCCGTACCTGGCCCCGTCGGGGGAGTTGAAGACCAAGCCGACCCAGCATTCGGTGGCCGCCCTGCGCAGCATCGGCATCACCCCGGACGCGCTGATCCTGCGCTGTGATCGGGACGTCCCGGAACCGTTGAAGGAAAAGATCGCGCTGATGTGCGACGTGGACTTCGACGGAGTGATCTCCACCCCGGATGCCCCGTCGATCTACGACATCCCCAAAGTGCTGCACCGCGAGGAACTCGATGCCTATGTGGTGCGCAGGCTCAATCTCCCGTTCCGTGACGTGGACTGGACGACGTGGGACGACCTGCTGCGCCGTGTCCACGATCCGCAGGAGACCGTGCGCATCGCCCTGGTGGGCAAGTACATCGATCTATCCGATGCCTACCTGTCCGTCGCCGAGGCGATTCGGGCCGGCGGATTCGCGCACCGGGCCAAGGTCGAGATGCGCTGGGTGGCCTCCGACGACTGCGAGACCGATGCGGGAGCGGCCGCGGTACTCGACGACGTTGACGGGATTCTGATCCCGGGCGGCTTCGGCATCCGCGGAATCGACGGCAAGATCGGCGCAATCCGCTATGCCCGGCACCGCGGCGTGCCACTGCTTGGCCTGTGCCTGGGTTTGCAGTGCATCGTCATCGAGGCCGCCCGTTCGGTGGGGCTGGTCGAGGCGAACTCCGCCGAATTCGACCCCGCCACAACGGATCCGGTGATCTCGACGATGGCCGATCAGCTTGACGCCGTTGCCGGAGAGGCCGATCTGGGCGGCACCATGCGGTTGGGCGCCTATCCCGCCGTGCTCGAGGCCGGATCGATCGTCGCCCGGGCCTACGACGCAACCCAGGTGTCCGAACGGCACCGCCACCGTTACGAGGTCAACAACGCCTACCGCGACCGGATCGCCGAGAGCGGACTTCGGTTCTCCGGCACATCACCGGACGGGCACCTGGTCGAGTTCGTCGAGTACCCCGCCGACGTGCACCCGTTCCTGGTGGGCACCCAGGCCCACCCGGAACTGAAGAGCAGGCCTACCCGTCCGCACCCGTTGTTCGTCGCGTTCGTCGGTGCCGCGATGGAGTACAAGGCCGCCGAGCGGCTTCCGGTCGAAATCCCCGAACACCACGCCAACGGCCGCGAACTCGACGGTGACGCCGCCGCGCAGCAGCTGCCGGACCGTGCCCGTGGCTGACCACGAATTCGAGACCGTCTCCACCCACACCGTCTTCCGCGGCAACATCATCGCGTTGCGGACCGACGAGGTCCGGATGCCGGGCGGCGTCATTGCCACCCGCGACATCGTCGAGCACTACGGTGCGGTGGCGATCGCCGCGATCGACGACCACGAGCAGGTCGTGATGGTCCACCAGTACCGCCACCCACTCGGCCACCGGCTGTGGGAACTGCCGGCCGGAATCCTCGACGAACCGGGCGAGGATCCGTTGGCCGCGGCGGTCCGGGAACTGCGCGAGGAG
>JAHBAP020000561.1 GCA_018500005.2 Mycobacterium sp.
AGATGTGTATAAGAGACAGACGCGGCGTCGCAGTGGCGGGTCGGCGATGATGTCAGCCATCCCGGATACGGCCACGGCTGGGTGCAGGGCGCCGGACACGGGGTGGTCAGCGTCCGGTTCGAGACCCGCGGCAGTGGACCCGGCGTGATGCGAACCTTCGGCATCGACGACGCGGACCTGACCGCGGCCAACCCGGTCGACAGCCTGGACTGGCCGGATTACCTCAACCGGCTATCCGAACCGGCAGACGACCTCACCGACGGGTAGGCCCGCCGCCAGGGCGCCCATCAGCAGTACCCGGGCCTGGCTGGTTCGCAGTCGGGGAACCATTACGGCACCGGCGACGACGAGGTCATGTCCGGGCCCGTAACTGGCCGAGGTCCGTCCGCCCGGCACCCGGGTGCACACCGCGACCGCGACGCCCTGCCGACAGGCCCTCGCCACCGCGTCGACCATCGCCGTGCCGACATTGCCCGAACCCATGGCCTCTACCACCAGTCCGCGGGCGCCGGCAGCGATGAAGGCATCGACCGCGGTTCCGTCTGCACCCGGATACGCCGAAACGATATCGACCCGGGGAGCCGACGACAGATTGCCGAGATAGGTCCGCGGGCAGGCGGATTCGGCGGTGAACACCCCATCGACGACCGAGCCCGCACGCGTCCCGCCGAACACCGCCCGGTCGGCCTGCTTGACCATCCCCAGGGGTTCCCAGACCGCTCCGGCAAAGCTCACCAGAACGCCGAGATCCCGGGCGTGCGGGCTCGCCGCGACGGCCAGTGCGTCGCGCAGATTGCCCGGGCCGTCGGGGTTGGGATCATCGGCGGACCGTGCGGCTCCGGTCATTACCACCGGCAACTGGCCGTCGTAACCGAGTGCGAGCCACAGCGCCGTCTCTTCCATGGTGTCGGTGCCGTGGGTGATGACGACGCCGTCGGCGCCGGCCCCGAGGGCTTGGCCGACCGCCGATCCGATCCGGATCCAGTCCAGTGGAGTCAGCTGGGAACTGTCCACGCTCATCAGGTCGATCACCGTCGCGGCGGCGTCGCCTGCGTCTCCGACCAGATCGGCGCCACTACGCGCAGGTCGCAGCACACCGTCGCCGCCGGCACTGGGGGCGATGGGGCCGCCGGTGGTGATGACGACGAGGCCTGGCATGCCCGTCATCATGCCGGGCGCACTGTTTAGGGAATGATGGGGGCGTGACTGACGACACCGCTGCGCCGCCCCGCCGCCGGCTGGGACTGTTGCTGACGGTGGCCGTCGTGGTCTTGGCGCTGGATGTCGTCACCAAGGTTCTCGCCGTCAAGTACCTGACTCCCGGCGAACCGGTGCCGATCATCGGTGACACCGTCACCTGGACCCTGGTCCGCAACTCCGGTGCTGCCTTCTCGATGGCGACCGGCTACACCTGGGTGTTGACGTTGGTGGCCGTCGGCGTGGTGATCGGGATCATCTGGATGGGCCGGCGGCTGGTATCGCCATGGTGGGCGGTCGGACTCGGGATGATTCTGGGCGGTGCGCTGGGCAACCTCGGTGACCGGTTCTTCCGTTCGCCGGGCCCGCTGCGCGGCCACGTCGTGGACTTCCTGTCGATCGGCTGGTGGCCGGTGTTCAACGTGGCCGACCCGGCGGTGGTCGGTGGTGCGATCCTGCTGGTTGCCCTGTCGGTCTTCGGCTACGACTTCGACAGTCCGGACCGGCGCAAAGCCGAGTCGGCCTGATGGCCGAACGGTCGATGCCGGTCCCCGAGGGCCTGGCCGGTATGCGGGTGGACGCCGGACTGGCGCGGCTGCTGGGTCTGTCCAGAACCGCCGTTGCCGCGGTCGCCGAAGACGGCGGTGTCCTGCTCGACGGAGTCACGGCCGGTAAATCCGACCGTCTGGAAGCGGGGGCGTGGCTGACCGTCACCCTCCCGGAAGAGCCCGCGCCGGTGGAGAACATTCCCGTCGAGATCGAGGGCATGACCATCCTCTATTCCGACGAGGACATCGTCGCGGTGGACAAGCCGCCGGGGGTCGCCGCACACGCGACGGTGGGCTGGCACGGCCCGACGGTGCTGGGGGGATTGGCGGCGGCCGGTTTCCGGATCAGCACCTCCGGTATCCACGAAAGGCAGGGCATCGTCCAGCGCCTGGACGTCGGCACTTCGGGTGTCATGGTGGTCGCGCTGTCCGAGCACGCCTACACGGTGCTCAAGCGGGCGTTCAAACAGCGCACCGTCGAAAAGCGGTATCACGCTGTGGTGCAGGGCCATCCGGATCCGTCGAGCGGGACGATCGATGCGCCTATCGGCCGCCACCGCGGCAATGACTGGAAATTCGCGGTCACCGAGAACGGCCGGCCAAGTATCACCCATTACGACACCGTGGAGATGTTCCGTCACGCCAGCCTGCTCGACATCCACCTGGAAACCGGCCGCACCCATCAGATTCGGGTGCACTTCTCGGCGCTGCACCACCCGTGCGTCGGTGACCTCACCTACGGGGCGGACCCGGTGCTGGCCAAGCGGCTACGCCTGGAGCGCCAATGGCTGCACGCCCGATCGCTGGCCTTCGCGCACCCTGCCGACGGTCGTCGCATCGAGATCACCAGCCCCTATCCGGGTGACCTGCAGCACGCTCTGGATGTGCTGCGCGCCGATTCATGAACTTGACCGAACAACGCAGCGGTCTGCTGTTCGGGCTGGGCGCCTACGGACTGTGGGGTGTGTTCCCGGCGTTCTTCACCCTGCTGGCGCCGGCCGGAGCGCCGGAGATCCTGGCCCACCGGGTGGTCTGGACGCTGGCGTTGATGATCGTCGTGTTGATCGTGATCGGGCGGCTGACCGACCTGTTGGCCATCACCGGCCGGACCTGGCTGTTGCTGACGTGCGCGTCGTTGCTGATCTCGACGAACTGGCTCATCTACATCTGGGCGGTCAACAGCGATCAGGTCGTCGATGCCGCGCTGGGCTACTTCATCACCCCGCTGGTCAGCGTTCTGCTCGGGATGGTGCTGTTCGGCGAGCGGCTCAACCGCATCCAGTTCGGTGCGGTGATCCTGGCAACGGCGGCCGTGGTGTTGCTGTCCACGGGTTTGGGTGGCCCACCGCTGATCGCACTCGGTCTCGCGCTGTCCTTCGGTATGTACGGTGCGGTTAAGAAGGTGGTGCCCACCGATCCCCGTGTCAGCGTCGGGGTGGAAACCGCGATCGCCGCCCCGCTCGCCATCGGTTATCTCGTTCACATTCAGCTCAACGGGGACTCCGACTTCCTCAACCACGGCGCGGTGCACGCCGTGCTGATGGTGCTGTGCGGTCCGGTCACGGCCATCCCGCTGCTGTGTTTCGCCGCGGCCGCGCAACGGTTGCCGCTGGTGACCCTGGGTTTACTGCAGTATCTGACCCCGTCGATGCAGATGATCTGGGGTGTGCTGGTCGACCGCGAACCGATGCCGCCGACCCGGTGGCTGGGTTTCCTGCTGATCTGGATTGCCCTGGCAATCTTCAGCACCGACGCGTTGTCTCGCGCGTACCGCCGTCGCACAGGTACCTTGCAGGCATCATGACCGACTCCAAACGCATGAGGCGCAAAGTAATGATCGGCCTACTGGCCGCGTTGTCCGCCGTGGCGATCATCGTCCCTGTCCTCGGGACGTTGCTGGCGCCGGGTTTCCTGAAGAACAGGGCAGCCGACACGCCGGTGACCACGACGACCACCAAGCCGCCGCTGACCATCAAACCGTTGCCGGTCCGGCCCGTGATCAGTGCGTTCGTCACCACACCCGACCAATGTCCGCCGCCCGACCCGGTGCCGCCGGACAAGCCCATGCGGATCTGCGATATCAACAAGACGGCGGTCTACGAACTCCAGCCCGAGGCCATGCGGGTGCAGTTGACCAATGTCGACTCCTTCCTCAACCCGCTGACCGGGGTGCAACTGGTACAGATGTCCATGACCAACGAGTCCGCAGCGGAGTTCGGCAAGTTCACCGCGGGTCAGGTGGGCAAGCAGGTGGCCTTCGTGCGGGCCGGGACGGTGGTCTGGGGACCCAAGATCTCCGCGCCGATCGACGGCCAAGTGCTCCAACTCTCCGGTGATCTGACAGCTGAACAGGCCAAACAGATCGCCAAGATGCTGCGCGACGACGCCTGAGAATCGCGGCAATAAAGCCCCGCCGGGACACGGCCGGGCGACACGCCGAAGGCGTCGGAGGGCGGCCCTAAACTGACAGCCCTATGGGCCGCTCCTTCGTGCATCTGCACAACCACACCGAGTACTCGATGCTCGATGGCGCCGCAAAGATCACGCCCATGCTGGCCGAGGCCCAGCGTCTGGAGATGCCCGCCATCGGGATGACCGACCACGGCAACATGTTCGGCGCCAGCGAGTTCTACAACGCCGCAACCAAGGTCGGTATCAAACCGATCATCGGTATCGAGGCCTACATAGCACCCGGCGCGCGGTTCGACACCAAGCGCATCCTGTGGGGCGATCCCAGCCAGAAGTCGGACGACGTCTCCGGCAGTGGGTCTTACACCCACCTGACCATGGTCGCCGAGAACGCCACCGGCTTGCGCAACCTGTTCAAGCTGTCCTCGCTGGCCTCCTTCGAGGGCCAACTCGGCAAGTGGTGGCGGATGGACGCCGAGATCATCGCCGAGCACGCCGAGGGCATCATCGCCACCACCGGATGCCCGTCGGGGGAGGTACAGACCCGGCTGCGACTCGGCCAGGACACCGAAGCGCTGGAATCGGCGGCCAAGTGGCGGGAGATATTCGGACCGGACAACTACTTCCTGGAGCTGATGGACCACGGCCTGTCCATCGAACGGCGGGTGCGGGAGGGGTTGCTCGACGTCGGGCGCAAGCTGGGCATCCGGCCGCTGGCCACCAACGACTGCCACTACGTCACCCGCGATGCCGCACACAACCATGAGGCGCTGCTGTGCGTCCAGACCGGCAAGACGCTCTCCGACCCCACCCGGTTCAAGTTCGACGGTGACGGCTACTACATCAAGTCGGCCGCCGAGATGCGCGCGTTATGGGACAACGAGATCCCGGAGGCCTGCGACTCCACCCTGCTGATCGCCGAACGGGTGCAGTCCTACGCCGACGTCTGGACACCGCGGGACCGGATGCCGGTGTTCGCAGTGCCCGAGGGTCACACCCAGGCCACCTGGCTGCGCCGCGAGGTCGACGCCGGACTGGCCCGCCGATTCCCCGACGGGGTGCCGGCCGAGTACACCGCGCGTGCCGCCTACGAGATCGACGTGATCTGCGAGAAGGGCTATCCGTCCTACTTCCTGATCGTGGCCGACCTGATCAGCTATGCCCGCTCGGTGGGTATCCGGGTCGGACCGGGCCGCGGTTCGGCGGCCGGCGCACTGGTGGCCTACGCGCTGCGCATCACCGATATCGACCCGATCGAACACGGTCTGCTCTTCGAGCGTTTCCTCAACCCCGAGCGCGCCTCCATGCCCGATATCGATATCGACTTCGACGACCGCCGACGCGGTGAAATGGCGCGCTACGCCGCCGAGAAGTACGGCAGCGACCGGGTCGCCCAGGTCATCACGTTCGGCACCATCAAGACCAAGGCCGCCCTCAAGGACTCGGCACGGGTGCACTACGGCCAGCCCGGCTTCGCCATCGCCGACCGGATCACCAAGGCGCTGCCGCCGGCGATCATGGCCAAGGACATTCCGCTGTCGGGCATCACCGACCCGACCCACGAGCGATACAAGGAGGCCGCCGAGGTTCGCGGGCTGATCGACACCGATCCCGACGTGCGGACCATTTACGAGACCGCCCGCGGACTGGAGGGCCTGGTCCGTAACTCCGGTGTGCACGCGTGCGCGGTGATCATGAGTTCCGAGCCGTTGATCGAGGCGATCCCGCTGTGGAAGCGCCCACAGGACGGCGCGATCATCACCGGCTGGGACTACCCGTCCTGCGAGGACATCGGTCTGCTGAAGATGGATTTCCTCGGCCTACGCAACCTGACGATCATCGGGGACGCGCTGGCGAACATCAAAGCCAACCGTGGTGTCGACCTGGAACTCGAGTCGCTGACCCTCGACGACCCGGCGACCTATGAATTGCTCTCCCGCGGTGACACTCTCGGCGTCTTCCAACTCGACGGCGGCCCGATGCGCGATCTGCTGCGGCGCATGCAACCCACCGGTTTCCAGGACATCGTCGCGGTGCTGGCGCTGTACCGGCCCGGTCCGATGGGCGTCAACGCCCACAACGACTACGCCGATCGCAAGAACGGCCGTCAGGCGATCAAGCCGATCCACCCTGAACTGGCCGAACCTTTGGCGGACATCCTCGCCGAAACCTACGGCCTGATCGTCTACCAGGAACAGATCATGCGCATCGCGCAGAAGGTGGCAGGCTATTCCCTGGCCCGAGCCGACATTCTGCGCAAGGCCATGGGCAAGAAGAAGCGCGAAGTGCTCGACAAGGAGTACGAGGGTTTCGCCGAGGGCATGAAGGCCAACGGGTTTTCCGCCGCGGCGATCAAGGTGCTGTGGGACACCATCCTTCCCTTCGCCGACTACGCCTTCAACAAGTCGCACGCCGCCGGCTACGGGCTGGTTTCCTACTGGACGGCCTACCTCAAGGCAAACTATCCGGGCGAGTACATGGCTGGCCTGCTCACGTCAGTGGGCGATGACAAGGACAAGGCCGCGGTCTATCTGGCGGACTGCCGCAAGCTCGGGATCACCGTGCTGCCGCCGGATGTCAACGAATCCGAACTGAACTTCGCCTCGGTGGGCACCGACATCCGATTCGGTCTCGGCGCGGTGCGCAACGTCGGTGCCAACGTCGTCAGTTCGCTGATCGCCACCCGCAGCGAGAAGGGCCGGTTCACCGACTTCTCCGACTACCTGAAGAAGATCGACATCGGAGCCTGCAACAAGAAGGTCACCGAGTCCCTGGTGAAGGCCGGGGCGTTCGATTCACTGGGACATCCGCGCAAGGGGCTGTTCCTGATCCACGGCGATGCGGTCGAATCGGTGCTGGGAACCAAGAAGGCCGAGGCGATGGGGCAGTTCGACCTCTTCGGGGGCGGTGACGGGGACGGCACGAACAGCAGCGATTCGGCGTTCAGCATCAAGGTTCCCGACGAGGAGTGGGAAGACAAGCACAAGCTGGCCCTGGAACGGGAGATGCTGGGACTCTACGTTTCCGGTCACCCGCTCAACGGGGTGGCACACCTACTGGCGGCCCAGGTCGATACCCCAATTCCGGCGATTCTCGACGGAGACGTGCCCAACGACACCCAGGTCCGCATCGGCGGAATCCTGGCCTCGGTGAACCGGCGGGTCAATAAGAGCGGAATGCCCTGGGCCTCAGCGCAATTGGAGGACCTGACCGGCGGTATCGAGGTGATGTTCTTCCCGCAGACCTATTCGCTGTTCGGTGCCGAGGTCGCCGACGACGCGGTGGTCCTGATCGGTGCGAAGGTCCGCATCCAGGACGACCGCACCACGGTGATCGTGAACGACCTTGTGGTGCCGGACTTCTCCAACGCCCAGCCGGACCGGCCGCTGGCGGTCAGCCTGCCGACCCGGCAGTGCACGTTGGACAAGGTCACCGCGCTCAAGCAGGTTCTGAGCCGCCACCCGGGTACTTCGCAGGTGCATCTTCGGCTGATCAGCGGCGACCGGATCACCACGCTGGAACTCGATCAGTCGCTTCGGGTGACGCCGTCCTCGGCGTTGCTGGGCGACCTCAAGGCCCTGCTGGGTCCGGGCTGCCTGGGCGGTTAGCGGGCTCTGAGCCGACTACGACGTCGTCTGCCCGACCGCACGCTCCAGATCGGACAGGGAATCCTCAAGATGTACTAGGAGCCGCTGCAGATGCGGCACGCTGCTCCGGCAGCCGACGACGCCGAAGTCGATGCGGTCGGCGGTGTTGGTCAGCGTGATGTTGAGGGCCTGACCGTCCAGCACGATCGACATCGGGTAGTTGCCGACGAGTTCGGCCCCGCCCCAGTACAGCCGATTCCTATCTCCGGGCACGTTGGAGATGACGATGTTGAACGGCGGCCGCGCGGCGGTCTTTAGCACCGGAATCAGTTCCAGCATCATCGGCATGGAGTTGTACGCCGACAGCGCCATCTGCTGAACCTCCGGCAATGATTTGAACACCTCCTTGTTGTCCTTCATGGAGGTGTGGACCACTCGCAGACGTTCGGCCGGGTCGGTCAGGTCGGTGCCGAGATTGGCCAGCAGCGACCCCACCTCATTACCGCCGGTGGATTCGCCCTCGCGCAGGCTCACCGGAACCATCGCGATCAGCGGCTTGGCCGGCAGAGCGTCCTGCTCGATCAGATACGCGCGCAGTGCGCCGCCGCACACGGCCAGCACCACGTCGTTGATGGTGACACCGGCCGCCTTCTTGACCGCCCGGAAACGCTCGAACGGCCAGGATTGTGCCGCGAACCGGCGGGCACCGCCGATCGGCACGTTGAACATCGTCCTGGGTGCTTCGAACGGCGAGGTCAGTTTCTGCTGAAGTATTCCCTTGCGGGCCAGGTTGAAGGTGCCGGGGCCAAGGGCTGCAAGGGATTCGGCACCCTTCTTGACGATGTCGAGAAGCGACTTCTTCGGAGCGGGTTCGTGGGGGGCCCAATACGCACGGGGGTCATGGTCATCCGGATCGGTGGTCAGCGCCCGGCGCAGCGACAGGATCTGACTGACTCCGTCCATCAGTGCATGGTGGGTCTTGGCGTACACCGCGAAACGGCCGTCGTCGAGTCCTTCGACCAGATGCATCTCCCACAGCGGCCGGTGCCGGTCGAGCAGCGTGGCGTGTAGTCGTGAGACCAACTCCAGGAGTTGGCGAACCTGACCCGGGTGGGGCAGCGCCGAGTGGCGCAGGTGGTATTCGAGGTCGAGATCGGGGTCTATCGCCCAGGTGAGTTGCGAGAGCCCGCCCATCACCTCGCGGGGATGCTTGCGGAAGGTCGGGTCGGCGTCGGTCTTGGTGAGCAGTTTGTCGTAAAGCTCGCGTACGAATTCCGGGCCGGCGCCGGCCGGCGGCTCGTACACGTGCAGTCCGCCCACGTGCATCGGGTGCTGGCGCGGCTCGGCCGACGGGAACGTGCCATGCATCGGCGGGATCAGTTCCACGTTTCCTCCAGCTCTGCCGATCGTTTTTGCTAGGTGATGGTCAGGCCACCGTCGACGACGATGGTCTGACCGGTGACGTATCCACCGGCGGGCGAGGCCAGCCAGACGGCCGTCGCGGCCAGTTCTGCCGGATCGCCCAGCCGCCCCAGAAGCATGCGGGGCAACACGGTATCGAAGTAGCCCTGGGGATACTCGTCGGTCATCTCGCTTTGGAAGAAACCCGGCGCCAGTCCGTTGACCCGAATCCCCTTGCGAGCGCCCCATTGCTGGGCCAGGTCGCGGGTCAAACCAATAAGGCCGGCCTTGGAGGCGCTGTACGCGGCCTGCGGGAGTCCGCCGCTAATGATGCCCAGGACGCTGGCGATGTTGACGATCGCACTGCCGGGTTGCATCACCCGGCCGCACGCCTGCGCCATCCAGTAGGAACCGTTGAGGTTGACGTCGATGACTTTCCGGAATTCCTCGGGGGTCTCCCGGGTGGCAGGCACGGCAGTGGCAACGCCGGCGTTGTTGATCAAGACATCGACGCGGCCGAACTCGGCCATCGCGGTGTCGACGAGTTGCTGGCACTGGGCGGGGTCGGCCACATCGGTTCGCTGCGTGTGAGCCCGACGACCGGCCCGCTCAACCAGGGCGGCCGTCTGCGCGAGTTGTTCCACCCGGCGGGCGCCCAGCACCAGATCGGCGCCAGCCTCGGCGAAGGCCTTGGCGAAGGAGACGCCCAGTCCGGAGGAGGCGCCGGTGACGATGACGACCCTGTCATCGAGGCGGAAAGAGTCGAGCACTGCCATTGGGGATCCTCAGCAACTGGCGGGACGGGAACATGCTCTCGGACGGTGAGATTAGCGGGACGCCCTGCCCCAGCGCGTCGATTTTCTGGCAGAGCGGTCAATCACGGCAGTTCCGGGCCCACAGGCGTTACAGTCCGGCAGGTGAGTTTCAATCTGTCCACGATTTTCTCCACCGTCGCTGCCACCGTGCCCGATCAAGAAGCCATCGTCTGGCGCGACAAGCGGTACACGTACGCACAAGCGGACGCCCGGATCGACGGCGTCGCGCACTATCTCGTCGAACGTGGCCTGGGCTGCCACACCGAACGCGACGCCTTGCAGAATCACCAATCCGGACAGGACCACGTCGGTCTCTACCTGCGCAACGGCAACGAATACCTCGAGGCGTGGATCGCCGCTCACCGCGCGCGGGTGGCGCCGTTCAACATCAACTCCGCTATGTCGAGCAGGAGTTGATCTACCTGATGACCGACGCCAACGCCCGCGCTTTGGTGTACGCCGGGGAATTCGCCCCGCAGGTGCAGGCCATCCGGGATCGGTTGCCCAACCTGGAGGTTCTCATCCAGGTCGATGACGGCTCCGGCAACGCCCTGGCGGAGGGCGCGGTGGACTACGAATCCATCGTCGGCACACCGGAACCCGCCGGCGGTATGCCGACGCCAAGCCCCGACGACCTCTACATCCTCTACACCGGCGGCACCACCGGTATGCCCAAGGGCGTGCTGTGGCGACAGCATGATGCCTTCATCTCGGCCATGGGTGGCCGGCCGTTCGGAGCGTCGAAGGACATGGAGACCTACGACGAACTCATCGCGCAGGTCCGGGAACTCAGAGGGGAACTCAAAGGCTCGCGCTCGATGGTGCTGATTCCGCCGTTGATGCATGGCGCTGCCCAATGGGGGGCGTTCAACGTGATCAGCACGGGCGGCTTGATCGCCATCCCCGACGATGTGGTCCGCTTCGACGCCGACGCCGTGCTGCACTTGAGCGAACGGGAGCAAATCTACATGCTGCCGGTGGTCGGCGACGTCATGGTCCGGCCACTGCTCGACGCGATGGCGAAGACCGACTACGACCTGTCCGCGCTTTTTGCCTTCAGCAATGGCGGCGCCCCGCTGTCACCGACGGTGCGCGAACAGCTATTGGAGGCTCTTCCGCATGTGATGATCCTGGACTCCGTCGGCTCCTCGGAGTCCGGCGTCCTGCTGGCGACGATCTCGTCGAAAGACATTGATGCACCGAGGGATACCGCGACCTTCACTCCGGAAGAGGGCACCGGCGTCGTCTCCGCGGACTGCACGACGGCGTTGAAACCCGGTGAGGGAGAGGGTTTTCTGGCGCGGCGGGGCTACGCGCCGTTGGGGTATCTCGGCGATGCCGAGAAGACCGCCCGTACCTTCCCGACCATCGACGGTGCGCGGTGGTCGGTACCGGGTGACCGTGCCGAGTTCCTGGCCGACGGCCGGATCAAACTGCTGGGCCGGGACTCGGTGACCATCAATTCCGGCGGGGAGAAGATCTTCGCCGAGGAGGTCGAGCGTGCGGTGGCCAGCCATCCCGCGGTGTACGACGTGGTCGTCGCGGGGCGTCCGTCGGAGCGCTGGGGCAACGAGGTGGTCGCGATCGTGCAGTTCGCCGAGGGCAAGTCGGCCACCGACGCCGAACTGGCCGAGGCGTGCAACAACTACATCGCCAAGTACAAGATCCCGAAGGCCTTCATCCGCGTCGACAAGGTGCTTCGTTCACCGTCGGGTAAGGCCGACTACCGCTGGGCGAAGGAGGTCGCGGCCAAGGGCGCCGTGCCGGCCTAGCACTGCCAGGGTCCGCGACTAGGCTGGGCTCATGCCACTGACCGGAGAATATGAACCCAGCACCTCGGACTGGGCCCGCGAGAACGCCGAGCTGTACATGGCCTCCGGCGGAAAAGACGGCACCGAACTCAAGGGCAAACCGGTCATCCTGCTGACCACTATCGGCGCCAAGACCGGAAAGATCCGCAAGACCCCGCTCATGCGGGTCGAGAACGGCGGCGAGTATGCCGTGGTGGCCTCGCTGGGCGGGGCGCCGAAGAACCCGGTCTGGTACTACAACATCAAGAAGACACCGCGGGTGGAACTGCAGGATGGCACGACGACCGGCGACTACGAGGCGCGCGAAGTCTTCGGCGACGAGAAGGCCACCTGGTGGCGGCGTGCGGTCGAGGTCTGGCCCGACTACGCCGACTACCAAGCCAAGACCGATCGTGAAATCCCCGTATTCGTGCTGACCCCGATTCATTGATTTCCGCAGCCCGGTGGCACCATTGACCGGTGTCCGCTGACCTGAGCCAGGCCCGTTTGTCGCCGCCCATCGAGGCGGCCGATATCGACGATGCTGCCCGGCGGATTTCGGATGTGGTGGCTTGCACCCCGCTGCAGTTCAGCGACAGGCTGTCGGCTATCACCGGCGCCGAGGTCTACCTGAAGCGTGAAGACCTGCAAAGCGTCCGGTCCTACAAGCTGCGCGGCGCCTACAACCTGCTGATGCAGCTCAGCGATGAGGAATTGCGTGACGGGGTGGTCTGCTCCTCGGCCGGCAACCACGCCCAGGGGTTCGCCCTGGCCTGCCGGCACATGAAGGTCCACGGCAGGGTCTATGTGCCGGCGAAAACACCGCGACAGAAGCGGGACCGGATCAGCTACCACGGCGGCGAGTTCATCGAGGTGATCGTCGGCGGCGCCACCTACGACGCAGCCGCCGACGCCGCGCGGGAGGATGTCGAGCGCACCGGTGCGACTCTGGTGCCGCCATATGACGATCCCCGAACGATGGCCGGCCAGGGGACCATCGCTGTGGAGATCCTCGACCAGCTCGAGGCCGAGCCGGACCTGGTGATCGTCGGCGTCGGCGGGGGCGGCTGCATCGCGGGCATCACCACCTATCTTGCCGAGCGGACCTCGAGCACTTCGGTACTCGGCGTCGAACCGGCCGGCGCCGCCTCGATGATCGCGGCATTAGCCGCCGGTGGCCCGGTGACCCTCGATCACGTCGACCAGTTCGTCGACGGGGCGGCCGTCAAGCGCGCCGGGACGCTGACCTATCAGGCGCTCGCGGCGGCGGGCGATATGGTCGCGGTGACCACCGTCGACGAGGGCGCGGTGTGCACCGCGATGCTCGACCTTTACCAGAACGAAGGCATCATCGCCGAACCCGCCGGAGCGCTGTCGGTGGCCGGGTTACTGGAAGCCGATGTGGCGCCTGGGTCGACCGTGGTGTGCCTGATCTCCGGCGGAAACAATGACGTTTCCCGCTACGGCGAGGTTCTCGAGCGCTCACTCGTACATAAGGGACTAAAGCACTACTTCCTGGTGGACTTTCCGCAGGAGCCCGGCGCGCTGCGCAGGTTCCTCGACGAAGTGCTCGGACCGGGCGACGACATCACCCTCTTCGAATACGTCAAACGCAACAACCGGGAGACCGGTGAAGCGCTGGTCGGCGTCGAGTTGGGTTCGGCCGCAGACTATGACGGGCTGCGTGCCAGGATGGCGTCCTCCGGTCTCCATGTCGAGGCGCTCGAGCCCGGCTCGCCGGCCTACCGCTACCTCACCTAGGTCTTCCTCAGATCGGGACGATCGCCGCGTCGTTGGCCCGGAACACCGGCTCGATCGGGACGCCGATCCGAGCCGCCGCCTTGGTCAGCACGACGCCCCAGCGGCGGTCTTCGGCGGATAGCCCATCGCGGCCCGGCCGGCTCAGCAACATCGCCACCGAGGTGCCCGCGTCGAGGTCCGCGAGCAGGACTTCCAGACCGACCATGAGGTCCTCGACGAGGCCGCGGTGCGGGGCGGCTCCGACCGCGACCTGGCTGAGGACCTTGGTCATGCAGCGATCCGGACCGACGAAGCCGAGCCACAGCAGCCGCTCGTCAAAGCCCAACGGCCCCATAAGAGCTCGCCAGCGCTGCAACATGTCGCCGGCGCTGTGGATCGGGTCGGTGGCGGTTTCGATGGAGGGTATCGAGGGTGGCGAGGAAGGTTGAGTCATGCGCCCGATGATGGTCGTTGGGGCGTCTGCGCGGTTACCTCAATCCACAGGCATGCGCACCACCGCCACGGAGTGGCCGGGCAGGAGGGTGGCGTCGTCGCCGACTTCCGGGCCGCCCCACTCCAGCAGGGTTTGTCCGGCCACGCCGAGCGCGACCGGTTCTGTTCCGAGGTTGCAGGCGATGGCGATCCGGCCGCGGCGCATGACGATCCAGCGATGCTCCTCGTCGACGTCGACGCTCAGATGGGCAAGCCAAGGGTCGGCCATGTCTGGTTCGCGGCGACGCAGTCGGATCAGTCCGCGGTAGAAACTGAGCAGGTCGGCGTGACCGGGGTCGTCGGGCTCGGTCCAGTCGAGTTTGGAGCAAAGGAAGGTTTCAAGGTCCTGCGGGTCGGGCACCGAGTCGGCGTCCCAGCCGTGCTCGGCGAACTCGGCTTTGCGGCCCTGCGCTGTCGCCCTGGCCAACTCCGGCTCGGGATGGGAACTGAAGAACTGGAATGGTCTGCTGGATCCCCATTCCTCGCCCATGAAAAGCATTGCGGTATAGGGCGATCCGAGTGCCAGCGCCGCCTTGATGGCCAATTGGCCGGGGTCGAGGTTCCGGCCTGGACGATCCCCGACCGCCCGATTGCCGACCTGGTCGTGGGTACATGTGTAGGCCAGCAGTCGGGTCGCTGGAATGAGCGCAGTGTCCAGTGGTCGTCCGTGCCGGCGGCCCCGGAAGGTCGAGTAGGTGCCGGCGTGGAAGTACCCGTTGCGCAGTGTGCTAGCCAGTGTGGCCATCGAGCCGAAATCGCAGTAGTAGCCTTGCCGTTCACCGGACACCGCCGTATGGATCGCGTGGTGGATGTCATCGTCCCACTGGGCCGTCATCCCGTAGCCGCCATGGTCGCGAGGTGTGATCAACTTGGGGTCGTTGAGGTCGCTCTCGGCGATCAGTGACAGCGGACGGCCGAGATCCGCGGATAGTGCGTCGGTCTCGGCGGCCAATTCCTCCAAGATATGAATCGCGGTGTTGTCCACGAGGGCGTGCACCGCGTCCAAACGCAGTCCGTCGGCGTGAAAATCGCGCATCCAGCGCAGCGCGCAGTCGATGATGTAGCGGCGCACCTCGTCGGCCCCGGGCCCGGAGAGGTTGACCCCGTCGCCCCAGGTGTTCGCGACCGGCGACAGGTACGGGCCGAAGCGCGGCAGATAGTTTCCGGACGGCCCGAAGTGGTTGAACACCGCGTCGATGAGCACGCCCAGGCCGCGGGCGTGGCAGGCATCCACCAGTCGCACCAACCCGTCCGGCCCGCCGTAGGGTTCGTGGACCGCGAACCACAGCACCCCGTCGTAACCCCAGCCGTGGGTGCCGTTGAACGCGTTGATCGGCATGAGTTCGATGAAGTCCGTCCCGAGATCGACCAGATAGTCCAGCTTGGCGATGGCTGAATCGAAGGTGCCCTCGGGTGTGAAGGTGCCGATATGCAGTTCATAGATGACGGCGCCCTCGACCGAGCGGCCGGACCAGGCGGTATCGGTCCACGCCGCGGTACGGGGATCCCAGAGTTGGGAGCGCTGGTGGACGCCGTCGGGCTGGCGGGCCGAGCGCGGGTCGGGCAGGACCTCGGGGTCGTCGTCGAGAAGGAAGCCGTACCGGGCGTCGGGTGCGCAGTCCACCGCGGCTCGCCACCAGCCCCCGTCGTGGGTCATCGGGTGTGCGTTGCCCTCGACGTCGAGGCGCACCGTGGCGGGCAGCGGTGCCCAGACCTCGAAGTCAGCCATCGGCGCGCGTCAGCAGGGCTATCGGCAGATCTGCGAACAGTTCGACGGCCGCCGCCGATCCGGCGAACCGGCGGCCGGTGATTCGGTCCGTCCACGACCCCGCCGGCAGATCGATCACCGTTGCACCCCAGCCGGTTTCGGAGAGCCGGACGGTCCAGCGAGAGACCGCGACCAGCACGTCTTCGCCGCGGATGAAGGAGAGGACGTGCTCGGCGGCCGGCCCGCTGGCCAGGACCGGTCGATAGCCGCCCGCCAGGAAGGTGTGCGGCCGGTCCCGGCGCACGGCGAGGGCCGCTGTCACCACGCGCAATTTCGGGTGCTTGTTGCGTCGCAGTACCGAGCGCAGGTTGCGGTAGTCGACCGGCCGGCGGTTGTCGGGGTCGACGAGGCTGTCCTCCCAGATCTCGGTGCCCTGGTAAAGATCCGGGATGCCCGGAACCGTCAACGCCAGCAACTTCTGACCGAGAGCGTCGCTGTGCGCGTGCGGATTCAGTTGGGCGACCAATTCGGACATGCCTGCCGCGGTAGGGCCGTCCAGGACGGCGTCAAGCCAGGCGTGCACGGCCGACTCGAACTGCCGGTCCGGGTCGGTCCACGAGGTGCGAAGGCCGGCTTCGCGGATCGCCTTCTCGGCATAGCGGTGCAGTCGGTCCCGCAGGGCGGAATCGGGGCCGCCCTGTTCGGGCCAGACGCCGAAGATGTTCTGCCACAAAAATAGTCCGGTCTGAAGATCGGGGGAGGGAACGCTGGATTCCCACCGCGAGACCAGCTCCGACCATAGCCCGGCGACCTGGGACAGCACCCCGATACGGGCGCGCACATCTTCACCCCGTTTGGTGTCGTGGGTGGACAACGTGGTCATGGTTTGCGGCCAGAATGCGGCCCGTACAGCCGAACTGTGGTGAAACTCCGCGGCGCAGACCCCGAACCTGTCCGGGTTTCCGCCGACCTCGTTGAGCGAGACCAGTCGGGCGTCGCGGTAGAGGTAACAGTCCTCCACTGCCTTGGCGGTCATGGCGACGCATAGCTGCTGAAGCCGCGCCGCCGGTTCCGGGTGGATGGCTGCGGCCGCGATAAGCGCAAGCGGCTCAACGAGTTCGGTTTGGGCCTCCGCGGTCGCGGCCAGTGCCGTACTGAGCACCTGAGACAGCACCGGGTAATCGCAGCGGTACACCCCGATATTGGACAGCAGTGCGGCAACCGCCGCGGGCAGTAACGGGTGGCTGGTGCCGGTGGCGTGTTCGATGGTCCGGCAGACCCTGGCTAACTCACTCCCGAGCGTTTCGACCACTGTGTGAATCGTCAACTGCCGTAACGACTCTTGGGCATCCGGGTAGGAGTATCCGGCAGACTTTGCCAGGGCGGTGAGCGTCTGTAAACCGGCCGGGTCCAGGAACACCCCGCCGACCTCGCGCAGGACGTCGTAGCCGGTGGTGCCCTGGACCGGCAGACCGGGCTCAAGTGGCTCGCCGGGGGACAGGATCTTCTCGATGACGATCCAGGCACGGGGCCCGAGCAGATCCCGCAACCGGTGCAGGTAGCCGACCGGGTCGGTGAGGCCGTCGGGGTGATCGATCCGAAGTCCGTCGACGAGTCCCTCGGCGAACCAGCGGGCGACCTCGGCGTGCGTCGTTTCGAAGACGGCCGAATCCTCCTGGCGCAGGGCGGCCAATGAGGTGATCGCGAAGAATCGTCGGTATCCGCAAACCCCGGCGCGCCAGTCCGCCAGTCGGTAGTGCTGCCGATCGTGCACCACCCTTGCGCCCGCACCGTCGTCAGCGGTGCCGGGGGCGACCGGGAGCGCCTTCCCGTACAACCGCAGCACTCTGCTGTTGGGGGGCCCGTCGAGGGTGAGTCGGTCGAGATCCTCGGCTGCACCCAGTATTGGCAGGATGATCCGGCCCTGCGGATCCGCCGCCCAGTCGATGTCGAAGAAATCCGCGAACCGGGACCCCCGACCGAGCCGCAACACGTCCCACCACCATGGGTTGTTCTCAGGGTGATCGACACCGACGTGATTGGGCACGATGTCGATCACCAGCCCCATCCCGCGTGCCCGGGCGCTCTCCGACAGCGCCGTCAAACCATCTGGGCCGCCGAGCGCCGCGGAGACGGTGGTTGGGTCGGTGACGTCGTAGCCGTGTTCCGAGTCGGGGGCCGCGGTCAGGACGGGGGACAGGTAGAGGTGGCTGACGCCGAGGTCGGCGAGGTAGTCGACCACGCTCCGGGCGTCGGCGAAGGTGAATCTCGCACCCAGTTGCAGCCGGTAGGTCGACAGCACCGGATGGCGCACGGGCAACGGCATAGCTGCCTGTTCCCGCTAGCCGGTCTTTTGAAGCACGACCACCGAGCGGCCTTGAACGGTCAGCGTCTGGCCGGCCGTCACTTGGTGCTCGGTCCCGCCGTCGGGGGCGAAGGTGTCGATGACCGCCTGCCATTGCAGTGCGTACGGGCTTTCGGGAACCACGAAGTCCACCGGGTAGGCGTGGGCGTTGAAGCACAGCAGGAACGAGTCGTCGGTGATGCGCTCGCCGCGGGCATCCGGTTCGTGCAGAGCCTCGCCGTTGAGGCCGACGGCGACCGACTTGATGCCGGAATGCCAGTCATTGGGCGTCATCTCGACACCGTGGCGGGTCAGCCAGTAGATGTCGCGCATGTGGTGGGTGCTGTGCGACGGTCGGCCGTCGAAGAAACGGCGCCGCCGGAACACCGGGTGCTTGACGCGCAGTGCGGTCACCTTGCGGGTGAACTCCAGCATGTCCCGGTACTGGTCGGACTCGGACCAGTTGATCCAGGTGATCTCGTTGTCCTGGCAGTAGCCGTTGTTGTTGCCGCGCTGGGTACGTCCGACCTCGTCGCCGTGGCTGATCATCGGGGTGCCCTGGGAGATCATCAGGGTGGCCATGATGTTTCGCATCTGCCGGTGCCGCAGTGCGATGATCTCGGGGTCCTCGGTGGGACCCTCCACCCCGCAGTTCCACGACCGGTTGTGGTTCTCCCCGTCGCGGTTGTGCTCGCCATTGGCGTCGTTGTGTTTCTCGTTGTAGGAGACCAGGTCTGCCAGAGTGAAGCCGTCGTGGCAGGTGACGAAGTTGATGCTGGCGATCGGCCGCCGTCCGGTGGCCTCGTAGAGATCCGCCGAACCAGTCAGTCGGGAGGCGAACTCGCCCAGCGCGGCCGGTTCGCCGCGCCAGTAGTCGCGGACGGTGTCGCGGTACTTGCCGTTCCACTCCGTCCACAGGCCGGGGAAGTTGCCCACCTGGTACCCGCCCTCGCCGACATCCCACGGTTCGGCGATGAGCTTGACCTGGCTGATCACCGGATCCTGTTGGATTATGTCGAAGAACGCGGACAGTCGGTCTACGTCGTAGAACTCCCGTGCCAGTGTGGAGGCCAGGTCGAAGCGGAACCCGTCGACGTGCATGTCCAGTACCCAGTACCGCAGCGAATCCATGATCAGTTGCAGGGTGTGCGGGTGGCGGACGTTGAGGCTGTTGCCGGTTCCGGTGAAGTCCTTGTACAAGCGCAGGTCGGAGTCGAGCAGTCGATAGTAGGCGGCGTTGTCGATCCCGCGGAAGTTCACCGTCGGGCCGCGGTGGTCACTTTCGGCGGTGTGGTTGTAGACCACGTCGAGGATGACTTCGATACCCGCTTCGTGGAAGGTGCGCACCATGTTCTTGAACTCACCGATCTCCCCGCCGGCGCGCTTGTTGGATGCGTACTGGTGGTGCGGTGCGAAGAACCCGAATGTGTTGTAGCCCCAGTAGTTTCGTAGGCCCAGGTCGATTAGCCGCTTGTCGTTCATGAACTGATGTACCGGCATCAGTTCGATCGCGGTGACGTTCAGCGACTTCAGATGGTCGATGATCGCGGGGTGTGCCAGACCTGCGTAGGTTCCGCGCAACTCCTCGGGAACCCGCGGATGGGTCTGCGTCAACCCTTTGACATGCGCCTCGTAGATGATCGTTTCGTGGTAGGGGACGCGCGGGGCGTGATCCGAACCCCATTGGAAGAACGGGTTGATCACGACGCTGGTCATGGTGTGGCCCAGCGAGTCGACCATCGGCGGGGTGCCCCCGGAGGCCGGATCGTCGGCATGGAGGTCATAGGAGTACAGGGCCTGGGTGAAGTCGAAGTCACCGTGGAAGGACTTCCCGTAGGGATCGAGTAGCAGCTTGCTCGGATCGCAACGGTGCCCGGCCCACGGCTCCCATGGTCCGTGCACCCGGAAGCCGTAACGCTGTCCGGGGGAGATGCCCGGCAGGTAGGCGTGCCAGACGAACCCGTCGACCTCTTCGAGGGGGATGCGGGTCTCGACGTCGCCTTCGTCGATCAGGCAGAGTTCGACTTTCTCGGCTACTTCGGAGAACACCGAGAAGTTGGTGCCGGCGCCGTCGTAGGTCGCACCAAGTGGATAGGGGGTGCCGGGCCAGACCGCGGCTTTGGTGGGCTGGCTCGAAGACATGAGTTGACCCTATCGACGTGAATCGACTTTCTCCGGCCGTCAGTGAATTCGTTTTGGGGCTATGCGGCACGCGCTCTGAACAGGCAAAGCCGCTCTACATTTGACGGCTTCATCAACGGCTATTAGCTTTTACTCAGCTAAATTTTATGTACGCACAGGTTGGGGAACGCAAGTTGAGCGCATCAAGGTACGTCGGCCGTGTGGGAAGCCTGGCCGTTGTCTTCGGGGTCGGCGCCGCCGTCATGTCCAGCGTGGCGATTGCGACCGCGGACACCGGTTCGGCTGAATCCAGTGCTTCCACCGAAAACTCCGCATCGGTGAAGCGCTCCCCATCGACCGGCCGGGCGGCCCACTCGGCGGCTGGGAACACCCGTGCCGCGGGATCGGCCAGCGGCCCGGCAAGACCACGGGCTGCGGCGGCAACCGCATCCGACTCGGACCCCGCCGACGCCCCTGCGGCCGGTCCGGTGCGCAAAACCCGTTCACCGGGCGCCTCGCGTAACGCTGTGACGAGTCTCGCGCCGTCTTCGGCCGTGGAGACCGCCGTCGGCGCCACCGAACCAGTTCCGGCAGCACCTCGCGCGGCGCGCTCATTGCGGGTCAATGCCCCCACCGAGTCTGCTGGGACGGTCCGGGTTGCGGTCCCGGCGACGTTCGCAGCCGACTCGGTCCGACCGCTCGCGGCGGCCGCGCTGAGTCCGCGGGTGACGATCGCCAGCCCGGCCGCCGCCACCCCGACGGGCGCCCTGGCGGGGGTTGCCGGGCTACCCGTGAAAGAGCTTTTCAGCCTCGTCGCGACCGGTGTCCTACAAATCGCTATCTCGTCGGCCATGACCGTGCTTAATTTCGCTCCTCCGAGTCCGACCACGCCGCCCCGGGCACTCGTCCTCAACGGCTTCAACTTGGTACCCACCTCTCCGGAGACGCTGACCGCGCTTTACGGAAGGTGGTCGTACTTCCCCGGCGGACTGAGCATGGTTCAGGGCGAACAGCAATTCGCTGTCGTGGACCCGACCACCAGCGATACCGTCGGCAATTTCGACGCACTGGTGACCAGGGCACTCGGCTACAACTACGTGCAACTTCTGGTCAAGTCCAACGACGGGGTCAACGTCGGCCCCGGCGCAGGGCAGGCTCCGCCGGTCGGGTCGGTGATATCGACCCTCAACATCGGACCCTTCGGACTCACCTACACCGCCATCCCGACGGACTCCGGCGACCTGGTCACGACCAAACTTCAGACACCTTTCGGCGAGATCGCACTGCCGGTGACCTTCGATGCGGCCAAGGGCGTTGCCGATCGAACCGTCGACAACAGGCCGATGGACCTGGGCAACGGTTACAGCCTGGCGCCCGCCGACCCGGATGCTGAAACCCTCACTGCCGTTACCGGCTTTCTCCCGATCTTCGGTGCCGTTCAGGGAAATCAAGTTTTCAGCGTCTATGACTCGAACGGCGTCGCCGTGGGTAGCTTCGACGGTGTATTCACCACCACGGCGGATATGTCCGGCATCCACACCCAGGCGCTCCTGGTAACCGGCAACGATGGGGTCAACGTCGGCACGGAAGCCGGACAGGTGCCCCCGGTAGGTTCGGTGTACAACGTCTTCTACACCACCGAGGACGATAAGCAGTTCGTCCTGTACTCCTCGTTGCCTGCACCCGGTGGTGACGTGATCTCGCTGATCCAGGGTGCAAACGGGACGGTCACGCAGATCCCGATCACCTTCATCAACGCCTCCAAAGAACCTGAGGTGGAACGACTTTCCGCTCCCGGCGGCTACACGTTCGTGCCGGTTTCCGACCTGGTTCCGGCCGGGGTCAACGGGCTGCCTCCGCGTGAGGTCCAAGTCCAGGGATACCAGCAATTCGACGTCTTCGATTCGGCCGGCAACAAGGTCGGCCGCGTCGACGCGGACGTGACCAACCAGTGGGACATGTTCGGTATTCATAGCCAGGCCATCATGGTCACGAAGGTCACCGAAGGCACCGAAGGGAGCGGTCTCGGGGACGCACCGCCGGTCGGCTCGATCTACAACTTTGTCCAGCTCGTCAACGGGCGCTTGGGGACCGCGCACTCAACCGTACCAACGTCATACGGCGATGTGACCAAGTTCAAGATCGTCACTGCCGGTAGGGAATTCGAACTCCCCGCCATCCGCCACCGGGTTACCCAACGGAGTGATGTGTCGTTCTTCAGTCCGTTTCTCACCGTCTGAGCGTCGTGGCGCGGCTCAGCTGAATTCAGGTACCCACAGCGAGGGACGTCGATGAGCGCTTCTAGATACGTAGGACGGGTGGGAAGTCTGGCGGTCGTCTTCGGGGTTGGCAGTGCGGTCCTCTCGAGCGTTGCGGTGGCCGGCGCGGACACCGGTTCGCAGGATGGCTCAACCGTGTCTTCCGCTTCCAATGCGCCGTCGAAGTCCACCGCCCGCGGCTCGGCGGCCCGCCGGGGCGATCGCACGGCACGCGGCGGGACGACGACCTCGACCCCGGGGTCGAAACCATCAGCGCCTCCGCGCGCCGCCGCGTCGGCGACACCGAAGTTCCAGAACTCCCGAACCGTTGCAAACCCTGCGGTCGAGGCTGTCTCCGAAGCTTCGGAAGATGTCGCGACCGTCACTGTTGAGCCGCGCGGGTTGAGCTCCCTCGGAAAGGGGGCGTTCAACGCCGTTCGCCCGGTCAGCCATCCGGTCGGACCGGCTCCCGCCGCGGCCTTGACATCCCCCGTTGCTTCCATCGATCCGACTCCGCTCAGGACGTCGGAGGCGG
>JAHBAP020000141.1 GCA_018500005.2 Mycobacterium sp.
CGAGGTCGGCCGGCGCGCGCACCTGCCGTTGCCGTCGTTCTGGTCAGCGCAGTTCGGAGTGAACATCAAGAGCGTCGGGGTGTGCTCCTTCGGTGACGAGATCGTCTTCACCCAGGGCTCGCCGGGGGATCGTCGCTTCGCTGCCGCGTACGGCCGCAACGGCCGCATCGTCGGGGCGGTGACGTTCAACCACGGCAAATGGCTGCCCTACTACGCCAGGCTGATCGAGCGCTCGGCGCCGTTCCCGCCCCCGCCGCCCAGTCACGACCAACCGGTCGATCACGAGGTCATGCCGGCCCGCTTCCCCGATCCCCGGGAGCGTGGCGGGGACGCCGACGTTGTGCTCACCGGACACGATCCGACCGACCGAACCGCAGAATTCCGGCCCCGTAGTCAATCGCACAGCCGCTAGCAGGAGAACCCATGGATGCAGCAACCGCCTGGGCCGAGGCGATGAAGTTCGCGAATCGCCCCAACCCGTACCCATTCTTCGACGAACTGCGGCGCACACCGGTGGCCAAGGTTTCCGAAAGGACCTACGTCGTCACCGGATACGACGAGGTGATCGCGCTGACAAGCGACCCGCGGATCAGTTCGGATGCGTTTCGCAGCCCGGCCGGATTGTGGGGCGAGAAGCCGGAAACCCACGGCGCGGCCGGGGAGGGCGGGGGTGCCAGCAGCTTCATCGGCGCCGACCCGGCCATCCACGACCGGATGCGGCGCCAATGCATGCGGTTCTTCGGCCCGCCGCATACCCCCGATCTGATTCCGAGCATGGAGTCCTACGTCGTGGATATGGCCAACGACCTGCTTGACACAGTCAAGGCCCGGGGCGGGACCCGAATGGACATGGTGGACGATTTCGCCTACCCCATCCCGGTGTCGGTGATCTGCAAGATCCTCGGCGTTCCGGTGGAGGACGTTCCGACCTTCCATCCCTGGATCTTCGACTTCATGCAGGGCGCCGACATCGGCCCCGAGGCCCTTACCGAGGAAGGCCGCGAGCGGACGGCGAAATCCGTTGCGGGCGTGGCGAAGCTCAAGGACTACCTCGCTGAACTCACCGAGGGGTACGCCCGCGAGCCGGGTCCAGGCCTGATCTCGGCGATCCTGCACGACACCGACGGTCCGGACGGCCCGATGCCGGTCGAGGAAGTCGTTCCCAATGCGATGCTGCTGTTGTTCGCCGGACACGACTCGACCGTCAACACGATGAGCCACTGCGTGCTGACACTGTTGCGCAACCCCGGCGCGTGGGATCTGTTGGTGGACAACCCCGAACTGATCCCGAGGATGATCGAAGAGGTTCAGCGCCTGCAGTCGGCCGTCCAGTTCTTCCCGTCCTTCAGCGCACCGGTGGATATCGAGATCGCCGGCACCACCATCAAAGCCGGGTCGGCTGTGCACCTGATGTACGGCGCGGCGAACCGCGATCCGCGAAAGTTCCCCGATCCGGATCGATTCGACCTGAATCGAAAGAACCGGGGGCACCTCGGATGGGGCAGCGGGATCCGCGTCTGCTTCGGCGGCCCGTTGGCCCGTCTGGAGGTCAACGCCGCGATGGAGGTCTTCCTCCGTCGTGTCCGCAATCCGCGGCTCGTCGCCGACCCGCCGCCATACCGGCGTAATCAGGTGTTCCGCGGGCCACTGCACCTCGCCTTGGACTTCGACGAAATCGTCTGACTCGCAGAGGGGTTCGCTGGCGCGGCGTCTGCTCCACTCGGCATCCCGATCGCAACTAGTACGTGAAGATAGGAAGAATCACCGGGCCCCAGTTAGCCGGATCCCACGGATTCTTGACGCAGCCGTTGATGACCTCGCACCCGGGGAAGTAGGGCGGCGGCTCTGGCCAGGGCGGCGGAGGAGGAGTCGGCCCCGGCGGAGGTGACGGGGGCGCCCCGGGCGGCAGCGACGGGGGCAGGCCGGGGAATGGCCGCACCGGCGGCGGGATCTGAGAACAGTCCGGGTTGCACATCCACCAAGTGGTGTCCGACTGCTGAAAGCACACCGAGTATCCGAACCAGGGTTCGCACGTTCGCGTGTCGTCGGCATGTGCGGACGGCGGCACCGAAATCGGCCAGGCGACTACGGCCGCCGCAAGCGCGATAGCCGAAATTCTCATTGCGTCCTCACTCCCTAGTCGACTCGTCCCCACCACCGTTCAATGCACTGTGATGGCGGCCCCAGACGAAGTAGAACACCAGCACCACGAGGACCCAGCCGGCGAACGCCAGCCAGGTGTACCAGTGCAGGCTCAACAGGATGTACCCACAGGCCAGGACCGACAGGACGGGCGTCACGGGATAGAGCGGCACCTTGAATCCGCGCGCTAGACCGGGTTCGCGCACCCGCAAGATGATGACGCCGACGGACACGACGATGAACGCGACCAGGGTGCCGATGGACACCATGTCGGCCAGATAGCCCAGCGGGACGAAGCCCGCGAGAATGCTGACCACTATCGCGACGATGACGGTGTTGTTCACCGGCGTCTTGCTGCGGGGGTTGACCTTTGCGAACAGTGGGGGCAGAAGACCGTCTCGGCCCATCGCGAACAAGATCCGGGTCTGGCCGTACATGACCACCAGGGTGACCGAGAAGATCGAGATGACGGCGCCGGCAGCCAGGACCGTGCCCCAGTAGTGACCTGACGTGACGTTATCGAGGATGGTCGCCAGACCGGCTTCCTGGCCCTCGAAGTCCTGCCAGGGCTGCGCGCCGAGAGCGGCCACTGTGACCAGCACATAGACCGTCGTCACCGTCACCAGCGCGGCCAGGATGGCCCTCGGCATCGTCCTCTGGGGATCCTTGACTTCGTCGCCGGCGGTCGACACCGCATCCAGGCCGATGTAGGAGAAGAAGATCGTGCCGGCCGCTGCGCCGATTCCGCCGAAACCGAAGGGCGCGAACTCGGCGAACCGATCGGCGTCGAAGGCCGTGAAGGCGATCGCGGCGAACATCACCAGAACACTCAGCTTGATCAGGACCATGACGGTATTGACCTTCGCCGATTCGCTGGCTCCGCGGATCAGGAGGATGGCGCACAACCCGACCAGAACGACGGCCGGAAGGTTGATAATTCCCGGGGATGCCTCACCCCACGGCGCGGCGGAAAGCGCCTGGGGGAGACGGTGGCCGAAGAAATTGTCGAGCAGCTTGTTGACGTACTGACTCCAGCCCACCGCGACCGCGGCGGTGGACACGCCGTACTCGAGCAGCAGGCAGGCCGCCACGACCATGGCGAGCAACTCGCCCAGTGTCGTGTAGGCGTAGGAGTAGGTCGATCCGGAAACCGGCACGGCTGAGGCGAGTTCGGCGTAGCAGAGCGCGGCGAGTCCCGCGGCGAACCCCGCGATCAGGAATGAAGCCACAACCCCGGGGCCGGCTTCTGGAACCGCTTCGGACAGCACGAAGAAAATGCCCGTACCGACGGTCGCTCCGACACCGAACAGGGTGAGCTGGAACGTGCCGATACTGCGTTTCAGATCGCCTGAAGCGCCGTGGGCCACGGGCGCATCGATGATGGGCCGTCGGCGGAGCATCTGCTGGATCAGGCCGATTGACGGGGCCGCCATGTGCGCCTCCTGGGTAGGGTGCAAGCGATTATCGGTCCTATTCGCCCGTTTCGCCTGCCGAACGATGTCGATCCCCTGCCCACGAAGGCCTAAGTCCTGCAGATGATCGTCGCGCGTGTTGGAATACGAGCCATCGCGTTGCGCGGGGAGAAGTCCGACCGCGTTCGCGCGCAAAGCCGCTCGACGCTTGATGAGGATGCCCCTATGGATATCGATTCCGTCTCGGTCTACGTCGGCCCGAACGTTCACGCGCGCGAGGCCGTGATCCGCCTCACGCTGGATGTCAAGCCGAGCTATGCCGAATCTCTCAAGGACCTGGGCCCTGAGGTGATCGACAAATTGGCGGCGGTGCTGCCGGGACTGGCGCGCGAACAAGCCGAGTGGCTTGCCGCGTTACGCGACGGCGAAGCGCTGTCCGTCGGCGATCTGGTGGGGAAACTGGCCCTGGCGCTTCAGCACGCTGCCGGAATCGACGGCACGCTGGCGTGGTCAGGACCGACGGGCGGCCCCGGCGGCGTCGAAGTGTTCGACAGCTACAGCAGTGAGGACATCGGCGTCGAAGCCGGCGAGGTGGCTTGCGACATGCTCGCAGCCATCGCCAGACGCTCTCAGGA
>JAHBAP020000152.1 GCA_018500005.2 Mycobacterium sp.
GATCTGCTGCCCGCCGGCATGCCGCTGGTGATGACATCGGCCAATCAGGGCGGATCCCCGATCGTGTTCCGCGACGAGGCCCTGGGATGCATCGACCGTCTGGCCGACGCCGTCCTGACCCACGCTCGACCCATTCCCGTGCCCTGCGAAGACTCCGTCGTCACCCTCGACGATCGGGGCCACGAACTGTCGTTGCGGCGCTCACGCGGCTACGCACCACTGCCGGTCACGGTTCCGGCGGTCGACGGGCCGGTCGTGCTGGCGACCGGCGGGGACCTGAAGACCACCTTCTGCCTGATGGGTATCGACGGGCATGCGCACATGTCCTCCCATCTGGGGGACATGGCCGACCCCCGTACCCAGGGCTGTTTCGAGGACGCACTGGACCACCTCGCGTTCATGACCGACCGCAGACCCGAATTGATCGCCTGCGACATGCACCCGCGCTACGCCACCACGGCCTGGGCCCGACGGGCCGCAGCAGGGCGGCCGGTGATCGCCGTGCAGCATCACCACGCGCACGCCGTCGCACTGTTGGCCGACAATCAGCGGCTCGGCACACCGATCCTGGCCGTGACCTACGACGGAACCGGGTACGGCAGCGACGGCACCATCTGGGGCGGTGAACTGCTGGCCATCACCGACCCGGTGGAGTTCACCCGAACCGGCCACCTGATGCCGTTCGCCCTCCCCGGTGGCGACGGCGCGGTGCGCGAACCGGCCCGGATCGCCCTCGATCTGCTCTTGCGGGCGGGTCTGGACTGGACCGCCGACCTGCCGCCGGTCGCCGCTGTCGGCGAAGCCGGACTGCATGTGCTGCGCCAGCAGATCCCGCGCGGGGTGGGATGCGTGCCCACCTCCAGCATGGGCCGACTGTTCGACGCGGTGGCCAGCCTGCTCGGGGTGTGCCAGCAGGTCAGCTACGAGGGCCAGGCAGCGATCGAACTCGAACACCTGGCCCGTTATGGACGCCCGGTCGACCTTGACTTCGCCGTCACCGACGGTCTGCTCGATCCCGCACCGCTGATCGCGGGCCTGGTCGAGGGTTTGCGGTCCGGCGCCGAACCGGCCGACCTCGCCGCGGGTTTCCATCAGGCAGTCATCCGGGCGACCGCTCGGGCGGCCGGGCAGTGCGCGGATACGGCCGGCATCCGGACCATCGGTCTGACCGGCGGGGTGTTCGCAAACCGCATCCTGCTGGATGGACTCCGGGAATCTCTGGGCAGAAGCGGCTATGAGGTCCTGACGCACCGTATCGTTCCTTGTAACGACGGCGGTTTGGCGCTGGGCCAGGCCACCATCGCCGTTGCGCAGTGGGCACAAGAAAGGACGCGCGTATGTGCCTCGGAATCCCCGGCAAGGTGATCGAGATCTGGGAGGAGTCCGGCACCCGGATGTCCACCGTGGACTTCGGCGGCACCACCAAGACCGTCTGCCTGGCCTACCTGCCGGACATGGAGATCGGCGAGTACACCATCGTGCACGCGGGGTTCGCCATAACCCGCCTCGATGAGGCCTCGGCCAACGAGACCCTGCAGATGTTCGCCGACCTGGGCATCCTGGAAGAGGAACTGGGCCAGGAGTCGGCGTGAAGTACCTCGACGAGTTCCGGGATCCGGCGGCCGCCAAGGCTCTGGTCGAGAATATCCGGCGCACGGCCTCCCGGCCCTGGACCGTCATGGAGGTGTGCGGCGGCCAGACGCACTCGATCATCCGCAACGGCATCGACCAATTGCTCGACGGCGCGGTGGAATTCATCCACGGACCGGGCTGCCCGGTGTGCGTCACTCCGCTGGAGATGATCGACCGGGCGCTGGAGATCGCCTCCCGCGACGACGTCATCTTCTGCTCGTTCGGCGACATGCTCCGGGTGCCCGGTTCCAGCCAGGACCTGTTCAGCGTTCGGGCCCGCGGGGGCGACGTCCGGATCGTCTACTCGCCACTGGACGCGACCCGCATCGCCGCGGAAAACCCCGACAAGCAGGTGGTGTTCTTCGGCGTCGGGTTCGAGACCACCGCCCCGGCCAACGCCATGTCGGTGCTGCATGCTCAGCGCCTCGGCCTGAGCAACTTCTCCATGCTGGTGTCGCATGTGCTGGTGCCGCCGGCCATCGAGGCCATCCTCTCCTCACCCACCAACCGGGTACAGGCATTCCTGGCCGCCGGGCACGTCTGCACGGTGATGGGCACCGGCGAGTACGGCCCTCTGGTGGAGAAGTACGAGATCCCCATCGTGGTCACCGGTTTCGAGCCACTGGACCTGCTCGAAGGCGTCCGGCAGGTGGTCGAACTGTTGGAATCGGGTACGGCCGAATTGCGTAACGCCTACCCGCGCGCGGTCACCGCGGCCGGCAACACCGTCGCCCAGCAGGCGTTGTCGGAGGTGTTCGTCGTGACCGACCGGCAGTGGCGTGGTATCGGGATGATTCCCAAGTCCGGGTGGACGCTGTCGCCGCGCTATGCCGAATTCGACGCTGAGCGTAAGTTCGGCGTCGGTTCGTTGACGGTTGCGGAATCCGACCTGTGCCACGCCGGCGAGGTGCTGCAGGGGCTGATCAAACCCAACCAGTGTCCGGCGTTCGGGACGGCCTGCACTCCGCGAACCCCGTTGGGCGCCACCATGGTTTCCAGCGAAGGGGCGTGCGCGGCCTACTACCAGTTCCGGCGGCTGGAATCCTCGGCTGGTGTCTAGCCTCCCCGACCCCACGAACTGGGTCTGCCCTTTACCCCTGCGGGAAACCAAGCGCATCGTCATGGGGCACGGCGGCGGCGGAATCCTGTCCGAGGAACTCATCGAGAACCTCTTCCTGCCGGCCTTCGGTTCGGCCGGCGGGCCGTCCCGCGATTCGGCCGTGCTGGCCAACCCAGGCGGTCGTATCGCGCTGACCACCGACTCCTACGTGGTCAACCCGTTGTTCTTCCCGGGCGGCAACATCGGCGACCTTGCCGTCAACGGCACCATCAACGATCTGGCCTGCAGTGGCGCCCAGCCGCTCGGACTGACCGCCGGGTTCATCCTGGAGGAGGGCTTGGAGGTCGAGGTCCTCGGCGCGGTCGCCCAGAGTATGGGCAGGGCCGCCGACCGGGCCGGGGTAGGCATCCTCACCGGCGATACCAAGGTGGTCGGGAAAGGCGGCGCCGACGGTCTTTTCATCAATACCGCCGGAGTCGGCCTGGTGCCCGACGGACTGCGGATCGGCCCCGAACAGGCCCGCCCCGGCGACCACATCATCGTCTCGGGCAACATCGGTGAGCACGGCGTGGCCATCATGAGCGTGCGCGAGGGCATCGACTTCGGCACCACGGTCACCACCGACAGCGCGCCACTGCACCGGCTGGTTGCGGCCATGCTCGCGGCCGTTGACGATCCGAATGCCGTTCACGCCCTGCGGGATCCGACACGCGGCGGTCTGGTGGCCGCCACGGTGGAGATCGCGCGGACGGCTGGCGTCGGCGTTGAACTCGACGAGCGCTCCGTCCCGATTCCGGAGACCGTCGCCTCGGCGTGCGGATTCCTCGGCCTGGACCCGATGCAGGTGGCCAACGAGGGCAAGATGGTGGCCTTCGTCGACCCGGCTCACAGCGAGGCGGTGCTGGCCGCCATGCGGGCCCGTCCGGAGGGTGTCAACGCCACGATCATCGGTCGGGCCGTCGAGCAGCATCCAGGCATGGTGGTGGTACGCACCCCGTTCGGCACCACCCGGGTGGTGGAACGCGAACTGGGCGAACAACTTCCGCGGATCTGCTGAGGGGCCTTCAGTGCCCGAACCCATGGTGCCCGGCGTCACCGGGACATTGGACGACGCGGCGGTGGCCGCTCTGACGTCCTGGGTTCGAGCCCGGGGCCTCGGTCGGACGGTGAGTGACGTGGTCCCACTGGCCGGCGGCAGCCAGAACGTGGTTGTGCGTCTGAACCTCGACGGTCGCCGACTGGTGCTACGCCGTCCGCCGCCGCACCCCCGGCCCAACAGTGACCGCACCATGCAGCGGGAGATCGCCGTACTGACCACCCTGGCCGGCAGTTCGGTGCCGCACCCCCAGATCGTCGCGGCCTGCGAGGATCTCGACGTCCTCGGTGTCGTCTTCTACCTTATGGAGGAGGTCGACGGGTTCAACCCCGGCAACGAGATCGCCGGGGCCTACGTCGATGACCCGGCGATACGTCACCAGGTGGGTCTGAACTACGCGGCCGACGTCGCGCGCCTCGGGCGGGCCTCCTGGCAGGGCAGCCCACTGGAGTGTTGGAAGCGGCCCGGCTCATTCCTAGAACGTCAAGTGCCGCAATGGCGTTCTGCGGTAGCGGCGTACCGTTTGCAGGACGGTTACGCCCACGACTCGCTGCCCGGCGTCGACGACCTGTGCGACTGGCTCGAGACTCACAGGCCTGCGGAAAATGTTCCCGGCATCGTGCATGGCGACATCCACCTCAACAACACGATGCTGCGCCGCCGGGTCCCCGAGGTGGCGGCATTCGTCGACTGGGAGATGTGCACCATCGGCGACCCGTTGCTGGACCTGGGCTGGATGCTGGTGTGCTGGCCGGTCGACCCCAACCCGCTCGGTTCGGCGGGATATCTGGCCGAACTGGGCGGATTGGCCTCCCGCGCAGAACTATTGGACGCCTATCAGGCCGCAGGCGGGTGCCGCACCGATCATCTGGACTGGTATCTGGCGCTTGCCTGTCTCAAACTCGGTGTCGTCATCGAGGGAACCTGGGCCCGGTACCTCGCCGGCCGGGCGGCCCGGGAGGCGGGGGAGCGCCTGCACTCCTCTGCGGTCACCCTGATGGGCCTGGGCAGCGCGGTGGCCGCCGGCGACAATCCGTTCGGCTGATTCGGCGGAGTTCGCGTGCCGGGTGATCGGGCCGGGGGATACGGGGGCCTGTATCGAAAGTGCCCACCTTCGAGCGACAGGCCGCCCTCAACGGCCGGAAACTGGCCGCGCCGCGGGTATCGGTGTCGCTCGAAGGCGGGCATTCGTGCAGGCGGTCTTCCGCCGCGGCCGGCGTTGCCGACCGATTGGTGCGCGTGTCAGCGCTGGGTGTTACAGGTGCACTGCTGTTCTTTGGGAACCCCGCTCATGACCTGTTCGGCATGCTGGCCGCAGCCGTCCCAGGTGGTCTTGTGGCAGCGCGGGCACTGAACTTGGTAGCACATTTTGTTCTCCTTCAGATCGGTCGATTATGCGTTGGTCGACTCGGCGTGGGCGGCAATTTCGGCTCGGACCGCGTCCATGTCGAGTTCTTTGATCTTGGTGATCAACTCTTCCAACGCGGGGGCCGGAAGCGCGCCGGGTTGGGAGAACAGCAGGATGCCGTCCCGGAAGGCCATGATCGTCGGGATCGAACGGATCTGCAGCGCGCCGGCGAGTTGCTGCTCGACCTCGGTGTTGACTTTGGCGTGCACCACGTCGGGGTGCGCGACGGCGGACTTGTCGAAGACCGGCGCGAAGGCTCGGCACGGACCGCACCAAGAGGCCCAGAAGTCGACGAGCACGATGGGCTTTTCGGTGACGGTGGACTCGAAGTCGGCTGCAGTGAGCTCGACGGTAGTCATGGAGACGTCCTTTCGTTGGGGCGGTGAGTCACCCCCGTAAAAGTACCCCAGGGGGTATGTTTATTCCCGTGTTACTATACCCCCATAGGTATTGAAACGAGGAGTCGCATGACTGCCGTCCTGAACGCTGTCGAATTGCAGGGCCTGCTGGCCTCCCCGGCGCCCCCGCGGATCATCGACGTTCGCACACCGGGCGAGTTCGAGACCGTCCACATCGGCGGCGCCTACAACGTGCCACTAGACCTTCTCCGCGAGCACCGCGATGAGATTCTGGCGCACCTCGACGAGCATGTGGTCCTGGTCTGTCACTCTGGGCAGCGGGCAGCCCAGGCGGAGCAGACGTTGCGTAACGCGGGGTTGGCCAACGTGCACATACTCGATGGCGGTATGAGCGCCTGGGAGGCGGGCGGGCATTCGGTCAACCGCGGCGCCAAACGCTGGGATCTGCAGCGGCAGGTGCGATTCGTAGCCGGGACGATCGTCGCGCTGAGCATCCTGGCCAGCATCGTCCTACCCGGACTGAAGTGGGTGGCTTTCGTGATGGGCGCAGGTTTGAGCGTCACGGCGGTGACCAACACCTGTCTGATGGGCATGTTGCTGGCTAAGTTGCCGTACAACCGGGGCCCGGCCTGTGACGCTGAATCGGTTGTGGCGCTTCTTCTGAGTCGCAACCCGTCGACTCGGCCCGCCGGAGGTAGACCATGATCGCGCTCACCGTCGTGCTGGCCGTTTTCGTCGGGATCTCGCTGGGCCTGCTGGGCGGCGGTGGCTCGATTCTGACCGTCCCACTGCTGGCCTACGTGGCTGGACTGGATCCCAAGCAGGCGATCGCGACCTCGCTTCTGGTGGTGGGCGTGACCAGTGCGGTCGGCGCCATCACCCATGCCCGGGCCGGCCGGGTGCGCTGGAAGATCGCTGCTGTGTTCGGCGCCGCCGCCATGGCGGGTGCCTATGCGGGCGGGCGGTTGGCGCACTTCGTCCCCGGCAACATCCTGCTGATCGCCTTCGCGGTCATCATGATCGCCGCCGCGGTGGCCATGCTGCGCGGCCGTCGCGACCTGGCCGACGAGTCCGTCGGCCCGCTTCCGGTTGCCAAGATCCTGTTGCAGGGCGGCACCGTCGGCATGATCAGCGGACTGGTCGGCGCGGGCGGCGGTTTCCTTCTGGTGCCCGCTCTGGCACTGCTGGGCGGGCTGCCGATGCCGGTCGCCGTCGGCACTTCGCTGGTGGTGATTTCGATGCAGTCCTTCGCCGGCTTCGCCGGGCATCTGTCGGGGGAGAGCATCGACTGGAAACTCGCCGGAATGGTCATCGGAGCGGCGGTGGTCGGCAGCATCGCCGGCGGCATGCTGACCTCCTACATAGAACCCGCCACGCTGCGGAAGGCCTTCGGCTGGTTCGTCCTGGTGATGGCCGCACTGGTGCTCGCCCAGGAGGCGAACATCTGGATCGGGGCGGCGGTGGCAATCGTGGCCGCGATCGCCGGCGGGATGGCCTTCATGTGCGCCCACTATGCGCGCTGCCCGCTGCGCAAGATTCTGATTGACCCTGGCGCCATACCCCGCCGGGTACCATTGGGTCAGCGTTGAGAGAAAGGTACTGCCGTGGTTGGTGACGAGACCGCAGTCTCCGAGGTGCTCAACCGGCTCCGCCGGGCGCAGGGCCAGCTGGCCGGCGTCATCTCGATGATCGAGCAGGGCCGGGAATGCAAGGACGTCGTCACCCAACTGGCGGCGGTGTCCAAGGCGCTTGACCGGGCCGGTTTCAAGATCATCGCGTGCGGACTCAAGGAGTGTGTCAGCGGAGACTCGGCGAATGGCAAGGCGCCGATGACCGAGGCGGAGTTGGAGAAGATCTTCCTCTCGCTCGCCTGAGCGCTTTACCGAATCGGGCCCGGCTGAGATAGGTCAGCGAATGGGCCTCAGCGTGATCGGCATTCCGTCGATCGGAACCGGCATGCCCGCGTAGTCATAACGCGGCTTGTGACCCGGATGCGGCAACTCGAGTTGGTAGTTGCGCAGCACCCGGTGCATGACTGACTTGATCTCCAACTGGCCGAACACCAGTCCGATGCACTTGTGCGCGCCGCCGCCGAACGGGGCGAAGGCGTAGCGATGCCGCTTGTGCTCCGAGCGCGGCTCGGCGAAACGATCGGGTTCGAACCTTTCCGGGTTATCCCACAGTTCGGGGAGCATATGGTTCATCCCCGGCCACAGATTGATGTTGGTCCCGGCCGGCACGAAGTATCCCTGGATGGATGTGTCGCGGACGGCGCGCCGTACGTTGAACGGCAGCGGGGTCATCATCCGCAGGCACTCGTTGATGACCAGATCCCAAGTCTCCAGCTTGTCCAGGGTGTCGATGTCCAGCGGGCCGTCGCCGATCCGGTCGCCCTCTTCGCGCAGTCGTTCCTGCCACTCCGGGTTGGCGGCCAGGTGGTAGGCCATCGTCGTCATCGTCGACGACGAGGTGTCGTGGGCGGCCATCATCAGGAAGATCATGTGGTTGACGATGTCGGCGTCGGTGAAGGTGTTGCCGTCCTCGTCGGCGACGTGGGTGAGCACTGTGAGCATGTCGGTGCCCTCTGAGCCACGCTTCTCGGCGACCCGCGCGGTGAAGTAGTCCTCCAGGACCTTGCGGGCTTCCAGTCCCCGCCACCACTTGAACGGGGGAACCGGGGTGCGGATAATCGCGCCGCCGGCCCGGGTGGTGGTCTCGTAGGCCGCCTTGATCTTGGTGACCAGGTCGTGGTCGCTGCCCGGTTCGTGGCCCATGAACACCACGGCGCCGATGTCGAGGGTCAGTTCCTTGATCGCCGGCATGAACAGGAAGCGGTTGTCGTTGATCGGCCAGTCCTGCGCCACGACCTTGGTGGCGACGCTGTCCATGTGCTCGATGTAGCCGGAAAGCCGGGTGCGGGTGAACGCCTCCTGCATGATCCGGCGGTGGAACATGTGCTCGTCGCCGTCCATCAGCAGCAGGCCGCGGTTGAAGAACGGGCCGATGACGTCGTTCCAGGCCACCGTCGTGAAGTCCTTGTTCCGGTTGGCGAAGACTTCCTGGGTGGCGTCCGGGCCGAGTGCGGCGATCGCGTCGAGTGCGGGAGTCTTGGTGTAGTACACCGGGCCGTACTTGCGGTAACTCTCCAGCACGAATTCCGGGCCGCCGCGGAAGATCTCGATCAGATGGCCCAGGAACGGCAGGCCGGAGTTGCCCATGACGGGTTTCAGGCCGCTGCCGGCCGGTGGCTCGGAGAATTGCCATTCCGGCCAGTCCTGTTTGCGGAGGTGCTCCTCGAGCATGCCCATCCCGGGGATGTTCTGCAGTGTGGGAGTGAGCTTTCGGCGGGCCTGGTCCAGCAGATACTGCTGGGTGGTGATGGTCGGCATCGACGTCTCCTGCAAGGACTTGTAACCGGCGGTATCGCCATCTTCGCGGCCTAAGTTGACGGCTGTCAAGTTTCCTTCCCGGCCCGGCGTGGTGCAAGGTGAACGGGTGAGCGCACCGCAGCAGTCCGACGAGGTTCCGCGCCGGCGGGGTGACCGCCAGCGGCATGCCATCGTGCAGGCCGTCCGAGAGTTGCTCACCGAAAAGCCGTTTGCCGAACTGTCGGTCAGCACCATCAGCGACCGGGCCGGCGTGGCACGGTCGGGCTTCTATTTCTACTTCGACTCCAAGTACGCGGTGCTGGCCCACATCCTCGGTGAGGTCGCCGACGAACTGGAGGACCTGACTGGAGACTTTGCGCCCCGTGGCGACGACGAGACGCCGGCGGCCTTCGCCAAGCGGATGGTCGCCAGTGCGGCCGCGGTCTACGCCCACAACGACCCGGTGATGTCGGCGTGCAATATCGCCCGCGGCACCGACGCTGAGATCCGCGAAATCCTGGACCGCTACAACGATCTGGTCATCGACCAGATCGTGCCCATCGTGGAGGCCGAGATCAGCAACGGCACCGCCGACCCGGTCACCGACGACGTCCGCGGTCTGGTGCGGGTGCTGGTCGGCGCGACGGCGATGACGTTGTCGGGGGAGTCGATGTTCACCGGACCCGGCCGCGAGCTTTCCCGGGCCGTCGCCGTGCTGGAAAAGCTTTGGCTGCACTCACTCTGGGGCCGGAAGGTCGAATCATGAGCTTCGGTTACGCCGGCAAACGGGTACTGGTCACCGGCGCCGCCAGTGGTATCGGGCGGTCGGTCGCGCTCAAACTCGCCCGGGAGGGTGCGGCGCTCTACCTGACCGACGTGAACGCCGAGGGGGTGGCCGACACCGTTGCGGCGGCCCGCCCCGCCCGGGCGCCGGCTCCCGCGCATCGGGCGCTGGACC
>JAHBAP020000354.1 GCA_018500005.2 Mycobacterium sp.
CCGCCCGACCACGCCTTGGTCTGCCAGGACCACTTGCGCCCGGGCGTGCTCGAGTTGCCGATCACCCCGTCGGCGGCGGCCCACTGGCAGGGCCGGATACCGCCGTAGATGCCGGTGCGCTGAACGCCGAGCATGGAGTTGATTCCGCGAAACCACGGCAATGCGACCGTGTTCCAGGTGTTGCGGTCGATGTCCTCGTCGATGGTGAAGAAGATCGGTGCGCTCTGGCCGCCGCCGGCGGCGGTGTGCAACTGCCAGGCTGTCTTTGCGTCGGCGATACCGCCGGCGTATCCGCGGGTGAAGTCCGAAGGTGCCGTCCCGCCCGGTTTGCCGTACTGGTAGTTGCTGACGATCACCAAACCCGCGGCGGTCAACGACTCGGCGTAGGGCCGGGTGATCGGCTTTGCGCCGAAGTTGGAACCGGGCCGCGACAGCGAGACATAGTTGACGACCCCGGCGTACCCGGCGGCTTTGATGTCCGCAGCGGGAATCTGGTGCATCGCGTAGTCGATCAACATGGGGGCGGCGGCACTCGCGACCGGGACGCCCGTACTTGCCGATACCGCCCCGAGTCCGGCCAGTGCCGATACCGCCCCGGCGTAGCGGAAGGCCTCACGCCGGGAAACCTGTTGCGGTCGGCGCGGCCTGTCAGTTCCCGAATCCTGCACGCCGCGACGTTAACAACGCGACCGGCGCGAACCGTGTAGGCCGCGCGGGCGAGATCACTTCGAGAACAAACCGTCACGTATGCGGCGGGGCCGCCGCCTCAGGCCGCGGTGCTACTCCAGGCTGCGCTGGTAGCGGCGCATCCCGGCGATCCACCGGTCGTAGTCGGCGCACTTCTGCCGGTACATGGTCAGCACCTCGGTGTGGGGAAGCACCAGGAACGTCCCGTCGACGATCGCCTGCACGACGAGCGCCGCCACGGTGTCGGGACCGATGACCGCACCTGCACCGGTGACGGCGGCGCCGGCCATCCGCGCCGCCGGATCCGCTGCGTCTGACATACCGCGCAACAGTGGGGTGTCAACACCCATCGGGCAGACGCAACTCACGCCGATACCCCTGTCGCCGTAGGTGATCGCCAGCCACTCGGCGAAGCCGACGGCTGCGTGCTTGGTCACGCTGTACGGCGCCGCGCCAAGCTGGGTGAGCAGTCCGGCGGCTGAGGCGACGGTGACAAAGTATCCGCTACCCCGTTCGAGCCATTCCGGGACAACAGCTTTCGCAGCCCGGACATGTGCTCGCACATTGATGTCGATGGTCCGGTCCCAGGCGGCCTCGTCGTCGCCGAGTCCCGACTGGCCGACGACACCCGCATTGGCGACGTAGATGTCCACCCGACCGAATGTTCGGCGGGCGGTGTCGAGCAGGGCGGCGATTCCGTCCGTCGTCGCAGCGTCCGCGGTCACTGCGACGCCACCGATCATCGTGGCGGTCGCGCTGACCGAGGCCGCGTCGAGGTCGGCCACCACAACTGAGGCGCCGGCCGAGGCCAGCGCGGCGGCAATGGCCAGGCCGATGCCGGAGCCCGCCCCGGTGACCACGGCGACCGATCCGTCGATGTTCACGGGTCCATATTGCGCCGCCGGTCGGTCTGGCAAGCGAGGACGGGTCCCTAAAGCCGTTTGATCCGTGCCTGGTAAGCGGCGAGGTAGGCGGCATTGCTGGCGTCGCCCGCCTCCCCGTTGGCGCTCTGCCACACCGGCGCGGGGTGTCCTCGGTGCTGCAGTTCGGCAACCGTCGCTGCCGTCAGGGCCTGTAATAGGGCGCTGCCCACCACCGTGGAGGTGGCCGATACGGCACTGGTGCAGCCGGGAATCCGCACCGCTGCGTCACCGTCGACGCCGTAGTTGTCGAACACCAGGTCGGCGCAATCGAGCAGCTTCTTCCCGCTGGGGTGACGCGAGCTGACCCGGCCGGAAAACTGCACCGACGTAAGGGCCAGCACGGTGGCCCCGGCGGCCTTGGCCGTCAGCGCCACTTCGATCGGCACGGCGTTGCGGCCCGAGTTGGAAACCACCAGCATGACGTCGCCGGGGTGCAACGGTTCGTCCTGCAGCAGTTGCTCGGCGTATCCCGGCACCCGCTCGAGCCAGGTGGAGCGGCGCGCGGCTGTCATCACCGAGAGCGGGAGGTCCAGGATCGCGTTCACCGGTACCAGCCCGCCGGCCCGGTAGAACAACTCGGCCGCCAGGAGTTGTGAGTGCCCGGTTCCGAACACATGCCAAAGGCCGTCGCCGACGATGCAATCGGCAAGCCGGATGGCAGCGGCATTCAGGGTGGCCAGTTGCTCCTCGCGAACGCGACGCAGTAGCGCGCCGACGGTGTCGAGGTATTCGGCGGCATATTCATGCGGTTCGTGCATGGGCGTCCTCGCGTTCCAGCACCCGGATGGAGATCCGGTACAGCAGCAGAGCGAACACCGAGATGATCGCCAGGATCAGGAGTACAGATCCGTACGAGGCTTCCTTGGGCGACTGGCCGGTGAACGAGGTCAGCGACAACCCCAGGTTCAGCAGCTTGGCGGAGTACGCGATCCCGATCGGTACGGCCATGTTGATGGTCAGGTTGTAGAAGCCGATCGCGATGCCGCCCTTGGCCTTTGGGACGTCGCGGATCGCAGTGGACAGCAGCGGCGCGTACATCAGGGCGAAGCCCGAACCGAACAGCACCATCGAGATCGCGAAGCTACCCACCCATCCGCCGACGAGGAACGCCGGAATGACGAGCGCCAGGGTGATCATGATCATGGCGGTGACGATGGCCTGTTTGGAACTCAGTCGCCGGGCGATCCTTCCGCTGAGTGCGCCGACGATCACCGCAGCGGTGTAGCCCGGCACCAGCAGCAGTGCCACGTCGGAAAGCTTCCAGCCGTAGATCCCTTTGATGATGAACGGGAAGATGAACTGGTAGCCGAGTTGCACCGAATAGACGACGAAGACGACGACGAGCATCATCGTGTAGCGCTTGTTGGCGAAGAAGTCCTTGGTGATCAACGCATTCGGGTGCACCGAGATATGCCATACGAACACGGCCGCGGCGGCGGCGGCCGGCAGCATGAACCACCAGTTGAAATCCTGCATGAACAGCACGATCCCGGTGGCGATCACGGCGACCAGGAAGAGCCCGAACACATCGAGGTGGGTCTCCCCGGCATCCTCGGCCGGGACGTACTTCAGGATGAACGGAATGGTCACCAGTGCAACGAGATTCACCAGGAAGAACGCGGTCCAGCCGACATAGGTGGCGATGAACCCGCTGCCGACGGCGCCGAGCAGCAACGACAACTGGAACGCCGCGGTGCTGTATCCGAGGTATTTCTTCTGCTCGTCACCCTCGAAATGCTTTGTGACCCAGATGACGTAGAGGGTCTCGGCCGCCGCGAGGCCGCAGGTCTGCAGTATGCGACCGGCCAGAACCCCGCTGAAGGATCCCCGCAGTGCGAAACCGAGCAGCGATCCGGCCGCCATGACGATGACCGCGAAGATCATCAGCTTGCGGATGCTGATCGAGTCCGACAGCGCGGCGTAGACAACGGCGCCGACGCCGATGAGGATGCCCGGGAGGGTGGCCTGCAGGCTGACCGTGTTCTCCGAAAGGCCCAGGGATGAGGCGATAGACGGCGACATGAGCTTGAAGCCGTTGTCCATGACGAGGGAGAACACGAACAGAGCCAGCAGGACCGGGACGGCCTGCTTGGGGTGCAGGGCCAATCGCTTCTTGGGCGTGGTCTGCACGGCGTCGGTCACGCCAACTCCAGGGCGATCTCGATCATCTTGGTGAAGGCCGTCTGACGTTCCTCGGGAGTGGTGTGCGCGTCGGTCAGGATGTTGTCGCTGACGGTGAAGATGCCCAGCGCGTCCACCCCGGCCCGGGCGGCGTTGGCGAACAGGCCCGCGGACTCCATCTCGACGGCGAGGATGCCCATTCGTCCCCACTTGCCGAGTGCCTCGGGATCGTCGTTGTAGAAAATGTCCGAAGAC
>JAHBAP020000106.1 GCA_018500005.2 Mycobacterium sp.
CCCCGACTCCGGGCGGGTGACCCGCCGAGGCGGCTTACGGGTGGCCGCCCTCGCGCAGGCCGACACCCTGGATCCGGCCGAATCAGTGGGGACCGCACTGGTCGGGGACCGGCCCGAGCACGAGTGGGCGGGCGACCCCCGGGTTCGGGATGTGGTGGCCGGCCTGGTGTCCGATATCGACTGGAACGCCGCCGCGGGGACGCTGTCGGGGGGCCAACGCCGCCGTGTTCAGTTGGCCGCCCTGCTGATCGGCGACTGGGATGTCATCGCCCTGGACGAACCGACCAACCATCTCGATGTGGAGGGCATCACCTGGCTGGCGGCCCACCTCAAGGCACGCTGGCCGCGGAACACCGGCGGACTGTTGGTGGTGACCCACGACCGCTGGTTCCTCGACGAGGTCGCCACCACAACGTGGGAGGTGCACTCCACCGACAAGGGGGGAATCGTCGAACCCTTCGACGGCGGGTACGCGGCCTACGTCCTGCAACGTGTCGAACGGGACCGGATCGCGGCCGCCGCCGAGGCCAAACGGCAGAACCTGATGCGCAAGGAACTGGCCTGGTTGCGCCGGGGCGCACCGGCCCGCACCTCCAAACCCAAGTTCCGCATCGACGCGGCCAACCAGCTGATCGAGGACGTTCCGCCGATCCGCAACACCGTCGAACTGGCCAAGCTCGCGACCGCGCGGCTGGGCAAGGATGTGGTCGACCTGCTCGACGCGTCGGTTTCCTTCGGCGGAAAGCCCGTGCTGCGCGAGGTGGAGTGGCGGATCGCCCCCGGCGAGCGCACCGGGATCCTCGGAGCAAACGGGGCGGGGAAATCGACGCTGCTGGGGTTGATCGCCGAAACGGTGACCCCGGACAGTGGCCGGGTCAAACGCGGCAAGACGGTGCGGCTGGCCATGCTGGACCAGCAGGCCGGCATCCTCACCGAGATCGCCCAGGACCTGGTGCGCGATGTGGTCGCCCGGCTGCAGACCACCTACATGGTGGACGGCAAGGAGATCACCCCGGCACAACTGTTGGAACGCTTGGGTTTTCGCCGAGACCAGCTCTCGGCGCGGGTCGCTGACCTTTCCGGCGGCCAGCGCCGCCGGCTGCAGTTGATGCTGACCCTGCTGGCCGAACCCAACGTGCTGATCCTCGACGAACCAACCAATGACGTTGACATCGACATGCTTTCGGCCACCGAAGACCTGCTGGACTCCTGGCCGGGCACATTGATCGTGGTTTCCCATGACCGGTATCTGCTTGAACGTGTCACCGATCAGCAGTACGCGATCCTGGACGGTCACCTGCGCCACCTGCCCGGCGGGGTGGACGAGTACCTACGAATCGCCGCACATCGACCCGCTGCCGATGCCGAAAAGACGCGGCGCCCGGCGGCACCCGAGTCCGAAGCCCTTTCCGGTGCCGCTCTGCGCGCCGCCCAGAAGGAGATCTCCGCTCTGGACCGGGCCATCGCCAAACTCGCCGACCGGATCAACGCCAAGCATGTCGAGCTGGCCGAACACGACCAGTCCGACCATGTCGGAATCGTCGGTCTGACAGCCGAATTGCGCGAGCTGGAGGACGAGCTGGCCGACACCGAGAACCGGTGGCTGGAACTGTCCGAACGGGTCGAATCAGCCGGCTGAGCTTGGATCCAATTAACCGGCGGCCGGGACGTCGTCGGGGATCGGATAGCGGCGGACCAGCAGCAGACCGCAGCAGGCCACCACGCCAGCGGTCAGGACACTGGCGCTGACCACCGAGTGTTCGGCGATCACCCCGAAGACGAAACTGCCGACCGCCATCGAGCCCTGCAGAACCAGCGAGTAAAGCGAGGTCATCAGACCGCGCATATCCTTCGGCGCGGCCACCTGGAGGGCGTACTGGTGGCTGATGCTGAGCACACTCCAGGAGAACCCGAAGAACACCAGGAAACCGCCATCCAGGAACATGCTGTCCCAACGGCTGATACCGAGCACCGAGACCGCGAAGACCGCGACTGCGATGGTGGACAACATGTTGAGACGGATGTGACGACGCAGTGCCGGCATCGCCGAAACCCCCGCCGTGGTGCCGATTCCGAGCAGGGTGAGCAGTCCGCCGTACCCGAGAAGGTCGGTCTGGATGTTGTCCTTGGCCTCCAACGGGAGCAGGGCCAGGACCGCCGAACACGGCACCATCAGGAAGGCGCAGCGGATCATGGGTCCGTAGAGTTGCGGCGTCCTGCGCATGACGACCCACGCCTCGCGCAGCGAGCCGAGGGTATCGGCCTTACGGGTTCGGGTCACGGTGGGTCGCGGCAGTCGCAGCAACGCCACGATCATCACCAGGTGCGATACCGCGCGGGCGGCGACGACAGTTCCCAGACCGGCCAGGCCCAGCAGGTACCCACCCGTGATCGGCCCTGCGGTCTGGGCGAGCTTGTTGCCCAACGAGTTCAGCGAAATGGCGGCGACCAGTTTGTCATCGGGCGCGATTTCGTGCAGGAACGGTTTCCACGCCGCCTGCTGCACGGCCAGCCCCGCCCCGATCAGGAATAGCAGCGACAGGATCCACCACGGCGTGAGATCCCAGTACCAGGCGATGGCGGCCAGCAACCCGGTGGCCACCAGCATCCATGCCTGCGACGCCAGCAGCAGCGGCCTGGAACCCCAGGTGTCACTGGCCATCCCGGCCGGGATGCTGAAGAAGAAGAACGGCAGGCTCACCATCGTCTGGACCATGGTGACCAGGAGCGCATTGTCGGTCAGCGATGTCATGGTCCACCCACAGCCAAGCTGCAGCATGACCATGCCGAGGGTCAGGATGAAATTGGCGCCCCACAGTTCGCGGAACCTGGCGTCGGCGAACAGTTCGTAGCCGGAGCCGAGCTTCCTCACCGCTGCAGAGTAAGCCGCCGGACCGCCGCGGACTCGCGAACCTTGGCCAGTTGAGCAGCCACCGCCTCCGGCCCTGTGCCGCCGCGGGCATCACGCGAGGCCACCGAGCCGGTGATGGTCAGCACTTCGCGCACTTCGGGGGTGAGCTGCGGACTGATCGCTGCCAGTTCGGCGTCCGTCAGTTCCTCAAGCCCCACACCGCGGCCCTCGGCGACCCGCACCGCAGCACCGGCCGCCTCGTGCGCGACCCGGAACGGCACTCCCCTTCGCACCAGCCATTCGGCGACGTCGGTGGCCAGGGTGTACCCGGCCGGGGCGAGCGCGGCCATCCGGACGACGTCGAAACGCAAGGTGGCGACCAACCCCGTCATCGCCGGGAGCAGTAACTCCAGTTGCGCGACCGAGTCGAAGACCGGCTCCTTGTCCTCCTGCAGGTCGCGGTTGTAGGCCAGCGGCTGCGCCTTGAGCGTGGCCAGCAGACCCGCAAGGTTGCCGATCACCCGGCCCGCCTTGCCGCGCGCCAGCTCCGCGATGTCCGGGTTCTTCTTCTGCGGCATGATCGAACTACCGGTCGACCAGGCGTCATCGAGAGTGACATAGCCGAATTCCGTTGTGCTCCAGAGAATGACGTCCTCGGCCAGCCGCGATAGGTCGACGCCGATCATCGCCAGCACGAAGGCAGCCTCAGCGGCGAAGTCGCGCGCCGCGGTTGCGTCGATGGAATTGTCCGCTGCCGCAGCGAAGCCCAGGTCCGCCGCGATGGCATCGGGATCCAAGCCGAGCGACGAGCCCGCCAGCGCACCCGATCCGTACGGCGACACCGCGGCGCGGGCGTCGAAATCGGCGATGCGATCGACATCACGCAGCAGAGGGTGAGCGTGGGCCAGTAGGTGGTGCGCCAGCAGGACCGGCTGTGCGGCCTGCAGGTGGGTCTTGCCGGGCATGATCGCGGTCGGGTGGGCGGCCGCCTGTCCGGCCAGCGCGTCGACCAGGTCGAGCGCACCATCGGCCACCCGGCGCATCGCGTCGCGCAGCCACATCCGGAACAAGGTCGCAATCTGGTCGTTGCGCGACCGGCCGGCCCGCAACCGGCCACCGAGGTCGGGCCCGACGCGGTCGATGAGACCTCGCTCGGGGGCCCCGTGCACGTCCTCGTCGCTCACCAGCGGGGCGAAGCTGCCGTCGGCGACGTCATTGCCGAGGCTGTCCAGGCCGGCGAGCAGGCCGTCGCGCTGTTCGTCGGTGAGCAGGCCGGCGCGGTACAACACCCGGGCATGCGCCTTGGATGCGGCCACGTCATAGGGCGCCAGCACCCAGTCGAAGTGCGTCGACTTGCTCAGCGCCGCAAGGGCGTCCGCCGGGCCGCCTTCGAACCTGCCGCCCCATAACGATCCTTCGTTGGTGCTCACGGCGCCACCGCCCGGCCGCGAGAGTGCGCGCCGGTACTCGTTCCGCGGCGTGTCGTCGTACAGACACGCACGCTCGGCGTCATTTCAGACCCAGATCTCTACGAGCGGCGATCTTCGACGACAGGCCATGCACGTGCACGAAGCCCTTGGAAGCCGACTGGTCGAAGGTGTCACCCTCGTCGTAGGTGGCCAGGTTGAAGTCGTACAGCGACTCGGGGCTGCGCCGGCCGTTCACCGCGATGTGTCCGCCGTGCAGCACCAGGCGGACCTCACCGGTGACATGCTCCTGGGTGTTGGCGACGAAGGACTCCAGCGCGCGCTTCAGCGGCGAGAACCACAGCCCGTCGTAGACCAGTTCGCCCCACTTGCGGTCAGTGCCGCGTTTGAACCGGCCCAGTTCGCGCTCGAGGGTCACATGCTCGAGTTCGGTGTGCGCGGTGATCAGCACCATTGCGCCGGGAGCCTCGTAGATCTCCCGGCTCTTGATGCCCACCAACCGGTCCTCGACGACGTCGAGGCGGCCCACACCCTGGGCGCCGGCACGACGGTTGAGCTCCTCGATCGCCTGCAGCACGGTGACCGGGTTGCCGTCGATGGACACCGGCACGCCGCGCTCGAAGCCGACGATGACCTCGTCGGGGGTGTTCCAGTTCAGCGTCGGGTCCTCGGTGTAGTCGTAGACGTCCTTGGTCGGCGCATTCCAGAGGTGCTCGAGGAAGCCGGTTTCCACCGCACGACCCCAGACGTTCTGGTCGATCGAGAACGGCGAACGCTTGGTGACGTTGATCGGGATGTCATTCTCCTCGGCGAAGGCGATCGCCTTCTCCCGCGTCCACGCGTAGTCGCGAACGGGGGCGAGAACTTCGAGATCCGGTGCCAGCGAAGCGAATCCGACCTCGAAGCGCACCTGATCATTGCCCTTGCCGGTGCAGCCGTGGGCGACGATACCGCCGCCGTGCTCGCGGGCGGCGTCGACCAGGTGCTTGACGATGAGTGGCCTGCTCAGCGCCGAGACCAGCGGATAGCGGTCCATGTAGAGGGCGTTGGACTGGATGGCCGGCAGGCAGTACTGCTCGGCGAACTCGTCGCGGGCGTCGACCACGACGGCCTCGACCGCGCCGCAATCCAGGGCGCGCTGACGCACGACCTCCATGTCCTCGCCGCCCTGACCGAGATCGATGGCCACGGCCACCACCTCTTTGCCGGTCTCCTTACCGATCCAGCTGATGGCCACCGAGGTGTCCAGTCCGCCGGAATAGGCGAGGATGACGCGCTCAGACATCGGATGCTCCCTTGTGTTCGTGTTCTAGCGGATGGTCTCGAAGGTGGCGGCCAATTGTGCACCGGTCATCGGCTCGCGCGCGACCACAAAGATCGTGTCGTCGCCGGCGATGGTGCCGACCACCTCGGGCAGCGCCGCCCGGTCGATCGCACTGGCCAGGTAATGCGCAGCACCCGGCGGAGTGCGCAGCACGGCGAGGTTGGCGCTGGCGTCGGTGGACACCAGCAGATCGCCCAGCAGTCTGGCCAGCCGGTCGGTGCCGCCGGACACCCCACGCACCGGGCTGCCGTCCTCGGGGACCACGTACTGCCCGACGCCGCCGTCGGCGCCGCGCAGTTTTACCGCGCCGAGTTCCTCGAGATCCCGCGACAACGTCGCCTGGGTGACGTCGATGCCCTCGTCGGCCAGCAACGCGGCCAACTCGCCCTGGCTGTGCACCGGCCGGGCGGACAGGATCGCCACGATGCGGGCCTGCCGGCCGGCGCGGGTGGTCTCCGGAGCGCGGGTCACGAGGCGGCCTCCGCGGTGTCCAGGACGCCGGGCAAGGCCGCCAGAAAGCTGTCGATCTGCTCCTCGGTGATGATCAGCGGCGGAGCCAGCCGGATGACGTCCGGGGCGGCGGCGTTGACCAGGAAACCCGCGTCGCGGGCCGCGGTCTCGGCGGCCTTGGCCTGCGGCGCGGTCAGCACGATGCCGCGCAGCAGCCCACGGCCGCGCACGTAGTCCACCAGTGGGTGGCCGAGGGCCTCGATGCCCTGCGCCAGGGTCTTGCCGAGCACGTCCGCCCGTTGCACCAGACCCTCCTCACGCAGCACCTTCAGCACGGCCAGCGCCGCGGCAGTGCACACCGGGTTGCCGCCGAAGGTGCTGCCGTGCATGCCGGGCTTCATCAGATCGGCCGCCGGGCCGAGCGCCAGACAGGCGCCGATCGGCAGCCCGCCGCCCAGGCCCTTGGCCAGGGTGACCACGTCCGGGGTGATGCCGTCGTGGGAGTGGGCGTAGAAGGTTCCGGTCCGCCCGATCCCGGTCTGCACCTCGTCGAGGATCAGCAACGCACCGTGCCGACTGGTGATCTCGCGGGCGGCGGCCAGGTATCCGGCCGGCGGCACGACGACGCCGCCCTCCCCCATGATCGGTTCGAGGAACACCGCGGCGGTGTCCCCTTGGACAGCACGCGCCAATTCGTCGACGTCCCCGTAGGGCACATGCGTGACGAAGCCCGGCAACGGCGCGAAGGGTGCCTGCTTGGCGGGCTGACCGGTGAGCGCCAGCGAGCCCATGGTGCGGCCGTGGAA
>JAHBAP020000286.1 GCA_018500005.2 Mycobacterium sp.
CCGCGCTGTGCTGCGCCGGCCAGGTCACCGGCGCAGCACAGCGCGGCCGCCAGAACAACGTCACTCTTGACGCGGTGCCGCCCAAGCGCGGGCTGGGCAGCCTCAGCGAGTTCGACACCGCTCCGGGCGTGATCGGTGGCCGCGTCGCCGTCGCCTGCCGCCATGGCCAGTTCGGCCCGCACCCATGCCAGGCGGATTCCCAGCCTCGGCGCGGGATGGGGCTTAACCAGGGCGACGGCACGCTCCAGCAGCACCGCGGATGCCGCGAGCCGGCCTACCCCGAGCGCCTCGGCCGCCAGTCCGATCAATGCGCCGGCCCCGGCCTCCGGGTCACCGGCGGCCCGGGCCCCGGCCAGCCCGCCCCACGCCCGGGTCGGCCAGCGCCAGCCCCGGAGGCGCAGGAAGGAAGCGCGGGCGCTCAGCGCCAGCGATGCCAGCCGCGCGTCTGGGCGGCCGCGCAGCAACCGGGACAAGTCGGTCTCCGCGCTGCCGTAGCGACCCTGACCTCCCGCCGCGACAGCGCGCAGCCAGAGCTCCTGCGGACTGTGCGCGGACGGCAGCGGCCAACGGCCTGGTTCCGGGCCGAACGCAGCCTGCGCCGTGATGGTGGTGAAAGTCATAGCGTCGCGACGCTATCAATCACCGTTAAGAGTTTGTGCTCGCCGTGTTACGGCCATGTCAACTGAAGCAGTGAATTCGGCGGATTCACGAGGGCCCGGAAAGCGAGACCGGTTTCAGATGAACGCGACGTAAATTCCTGTTCTGCGGCAACGTGATTGCCGAAAAGAGACCCTATTGACGAGCTTTCGTGACGCCTCATACGGTGATGGTCGCGAGTGGTCACCGGCGACAGAACTCCGCGATTGTCCACAACTCGAACGTGCGAGATACGCACGGGGAGAGGGGTCTTCAGATGCTACAGCCGCAGCAATTACCGGGTCCGAACGCGGACCTGTGGGACTGGCAGATGCACGGGGTATGCCGCGGCGTCGACTCCGCGGTGTTCTTCCACCCCGAAGGTGAGCGTGGCCGGGCCCGAGCCCAGCGCGAGATGCACGCCAAGCAGATGTGCCGGACCTGCCCGGTGATCACCCAGTGCCGCACCCACGCACTACAGGTGGGTGAGCCCTACGGAATCTGGGGCGGATTGAGCGAGTCCGAGCGCGAGTTGATGATCAAAGGCGGGATGCGCCGCAAGACCGCGTGAGGTTCAGGGAGTCGGCATGTCGTCGTCGACGCCGCATCGACTACGCAGATCCCTCAGCGGTTGACGGATCGCGCGGATCTCTGCTTGTTCCTGCGGGTGGCCGTCCAGGTAGCTCTGGACCTGTTCGAGCACCTGGTCCCGCGGCTGGCCCTTGAGTCCAGTCACGAACTGGTTGAGGTCGGGGTGGGTGAACAGGTAGGCCGAGGTCGCGGCCGACACCCCCGCAGCGATGCCGGCCATATCCGCGGCGGTGCAATTCGGGGGCGGATCGCCCACGGCACACGGAGTGGCGGCCAACAGCATGCCGACACCTAGTGTCAGTGCGCCGCCGAGCGAGCGGATGCTGAGCACGGAGACTCTCCTTCGAATTAGCGAGGCTGAGGCCGCGGACGGTTTGGCGAGAGGTCGAAGATGATGCCGGGGTTGTAGTCGTCGTAGTAGTCGCAGGCCGGATTTCCGTAACAGGGATACGGGTTGTAGACAGGGATGCTCGTGGGAGCGCCGGAACTTCCCGTGACGGTGCCACTTGCGCACAGCGTGCTTCCGGTGACGGTGTTGCAGTCCGCCCCGGCCACCGGGGCGACAGCGGTCGCCGTCGCCGCTGCCGTCACAAGCAGGACAGGCAACAAGCCCATCGCCCTCTGCATACCCAACAGCTAATCATCACCCAGCAGCCGGCACGGCCGTTTCACTGACCCTGGACCGGCCTTTCGTCGGCTCCATTCGGTATTGGATGAGGAATTCGACGCCAGGCAGGTGACTGCCGAGTTTGGGGATTGTGCCGGTTGGGTATCAGTCCCGCATGCCTGAAAGTACCGCCCGCGAGGCGTTGCAGCTGTTCGCCATCGAGCTGCGCAAACTCGCCTACACGATGCCTGCCGGGCATGAGGATCGACTGATCCACTTGAGCGAACGGATGGCCCAGCGCGCCCACCATGTCGCGATGCACCGGTCGATGGACACCGCCTGAAACGACGAGCCGGCCTAGCCGGAGGTCATCGACCCCAGGTAGTAGGTTTCGTTCCCGGTCGGGTATCCCCCGCCGTCGGTGGCAATGTGGACGTGGTCGAAGTGGTTGGCCGTCTCATTGCCGTAGTCGGCCATCCAGTTCGGCGCTCCTATGCCCGGATAGAACCCTTGGCGCCAGATGACGTGCAGCACGCCCCACCGTTTCGCATTGGCCAGGGCCAAGCCGGCGATCTGATTGCCCAGTTCGATGCCTTCGGGCGATTCGTGGTTCGGGATCATCACGTCGATCGCCAGGCCGTTGGGGTGCCACGGCAGTGGGTCCTGCCGCTGCCCGCCGATCGTCTTGATGTCCATGAACATGGTGGCAATCGCCCGGGCGACCCAGATGGTGTGGGTCTGCAGACCGGCCTCCGGAGCCGGGCCCGGCGACAGTGGGAACTGGAAGTCCGGAGCCGCCACCGGTGGCGCACTGGCCATCAACATGTCGGCTTCCCTGGAACTGGCAGCAACCGGCGCGACAGCCACCGCAGACGGCTTGCCGGCGGGGATCGGAGCGGCGGTCGGCGCGACGGGAACCACGGACTCCTCGACGTGGGGATTCGGCGCAGCAGCCTGGGTGGCCTTCTGGCTGTCCTGTGCATAAA
>JAHBAP020000384.1 GCA_018500005.2 Mycobacterium sp.
CTGAGCCCCGGCGGTCCGGCCAGTGACGGCATTGCTCGGGCCGTCGGTTCCGCCGGTCATCACCCGCATGGAGTCGGCGGCGGCTCGAATCCACTGCCGGCGGTCCACGATGCGGGCCGGGGCTGCCGGCTCGCCGGCGAAGAGTTGGGTGATCTCGCGGACCGGCGCCTCGGCGGCCAGGGCAGCCCCGGCGAGATCGTCCATCGCCAGCCGGCGGGTGTAGTCGCTGGCCGGTGGTGCCGACCGGGCAAGGCGCGCGCCCACCGTTCCGGCGAACTGGCGGTCCACCGTGCGACCGCCGGTCAGTTCCGAGGACGACGGCACCGGCTCATGACCTGCGGGACGGTGTCATGAACCCAGGAGTCATGAACCGCAGCCGCAGGTACGCAGGATCGAAGCCAGCGCATCCAGCCGGGTGCGGCCTTCCATGCCGGCGTTGTTGGAGATGAAGGCGAACGTGAGCACCCGGCCGTTGACATCGGTGACGATGCCGGCCAGCGAGTTGGTCTTGGTCAGTGATCCGGTCTTGGCGCGCAGCCAGCCGGCCGAGGACTTGGGGTCCGCGCCGAGGAACCGGTCCGAGAGAGTGCCGCTGCCGCCCGCCACCGGCAGCAGGTCCACCATCGGCCGCAGTGCCGGCTGTTCGGGGCCCGCGGCGGCGTTGACCACATCGTCGAGTGTGGTCGCGGTCAACAGGTTGGCGACCGAGAGACCGCTGGAGTCCACCAGTGCGGCGCCGGTCATGTTGATCTTGGCGGCGCTCAGTGTGGCGATCACCGCGTCGACCGACCCGGCGAAGCTCGACGGATGTCCGGTGGCGCGGGCCACCTCCCGTCCAATGGTTTCGGCCATCACGTTGTCCGACGCGGTCATCATCTGCCGCAGACGTTCCATCAGCGGTGCCGACTCAACCGAGGCCAACTGACGACCTTCGGCCGGCCCCGGAGCGATGGTGACCTTGGCTGGGTCCACACCGAGGGCGAAGGCCAGCGCACGGCCGGCATCGAGTGCCGGGGTCGGGGAACGCCGGGACTCCAGGGTGGTGGGCTGAATCCGGCCGGCGTCGAGCATCACCGACTGGATTGGGGCGATGTCGCCGCCGGCGATGTCCTCGGGATCCCAGCCCGGCGCCATATCCGGTCCGCTGAACAACGACGTGTCGACCTGAACCGCGGTCGCCTTGATTCCGCTCTTGCGGACCTGATCGGCCAGATCGGCGATCCTGGCGGCCCCGCGGTACCAGGTGTCCTCGCTGGGCGGAGCGGCCGACAGGGTCGGATCGCCGCCGCCGACGAGCACGACCACGCCGGGCATCCGGGTCTGGTCGGCAGCCCGCACCGTGGTGGTCACCCGGGCATTGCGGTCCAGAGTGAGCAGCGCGGCGGCCGCGGTCAGGATCTTGTTGGTCGAGGCCGGTTGCATGGGGACGCCGGCCCGCTGTTCCCAGATCTGGCTGCCCGTCATCGCGTCGGTGATGCGGCCGCTGAGGTTGCCGAGATTGGGATTGGCAACGGCCGCCGCCAGTGCACTGGTCATACCGGGGGTGGTCGGCACGGCCGCCGAGTCGGGCAGCGGCACCAACGCCGGCTTGGACGCAGCCGGCGGACGCGGGGCAGGTACCGAGGCGTTGCTGCGGCCCCCGGAGGTCAGGAGAGCCGCCGCCACCACGATCACCGCGACCGCCGCGATGACGGCGGCGGCGAGCAGCACGTGGCTACCACGCCGGTGTGTGCGAAGCATGACTCTCCCTAGGTTATGCGTCTCATTGTGCCCAACGAGGCGGTGCCGACGCGAATCCCTAGTTAAGGTGTTTCCCGATCGTTTCCTTCCCGTCGGGGAACGGGCAAACCGAAGAAGGAGTTGCGCGGTGCAGTTCGACGTCACAATTGAGATCCCAAAAGGCCAGCGCAACAAGTACGAGGTGGACCACAAGACCGGTCGGTTGCGGCTGGACCGCTACCTCTACACCCCGATGGGCTACCCGGCTGACTACGGCTACATCGAGGACACCCTCGGCGAGGACGGCGATCCGCTCGACGCTCTGGTCCTGCTACCGGAATCGGTGCATCCGGGCGTGATCGTCGAGGCACGAGCGGTAGCCATGTTCAAAATGGTCGACGACGCAGGCGGCGACGACAAGGTCCTCTGCGTGCCGGCGGGGGACCCGCGCTGGGATCACATCAACGACCTCGCCGACGTGCCCGAATTCGAGCTCGAGTCGATCAAGCACTTCTTCGTCCACTACAAGGACCTGGAGCCCGGCAAGTTCGTCGAAGCAGCGAGCTTCGTCGGACGTGCCGAGGCGGAGGCCGAGATCGAACGCTCCCGTCAGCGGTTCAGCACCGAAGGCCACTAAGAAGGCCACCGAGAAGGCCACCGAGAAGAGTTTTCCTGGCTGTAACCGGCGGTTACCCGGCTGTGGTCTGGGTTTCCCATCATCAATGGATGTTGTTGCACCAAGGCATGGGGCTGGACGCCTTCAATCAGTTGCCGACCCGCAGGGCCGTGCATGCGTTGTTCGAGTGCTGTAACAGCGTGGTCATGGCCTCGGATCTGGCCAGCGGACGCCCCTACACCGACCACGATTCGTTGTATCGCAAGGCCGACGCCCTGCTGTTCGCCTTGTCCGAGGAGTCCGTCGACGACATCCTGCAGGCCTACCCGGAGATCGGCAGCCGGCCGGGAAGCGCCCACTCGCATGCCGAGCAGTGCGCGCTGTGGGACTCCCGGCCTGGGGTGATGCAACTACTCGATAGTTCGGCTCGCGGCTACGCCGAGAGGTTCGGCTTCGGCTTCCTGATGTACGTCGCCGTGGACAGTTCGGTGTCCTCGGTGATCGCCGCAATCGTCGACCGGATGCACAATGACGCCGAAACCGAGCGCAAGGTGTTGCGCAATGAGATCGCGAAGATCAACCGCAGCCGCCTTGAGCGCATGCTGGGACCCGAGGGCGGCTTCGACAACTGGGCGTGAGCGGTCCGGTACGCCCAGTGCTCATCGTTTTTCGCTGACCCGGGTCTTGATCAGGCTGGCGACCATCGTGAGCAGCAGCGTCAACACGATCACCGCAAGGCTGAGCAGTGTCGGAATCTCCGGCACGTCGAGTCCTTCACCGCCGTTGATGAAGGGGACTTCGTTCTCGTGCAGGGCATGCAGCAACAGCTTGACGCCGATGAAGAACAGGATTACCGCGAGTCCCTGGGACAGGTAGACCAGCCGGTTGAGCAGGTCCCCGAGCAGGAAGTACAACTGGCGCAGGCCCATCAGCGCGAAAACGTTGGCGGTGAACACCAGGTAGGGCTCGCTGGTGAGGCCGTAGATCGCCGGGATCGAGTCCACCGCGAAGAGTAGGTCGGTGGTACCCAGCGCGACGATCACCAGGAACATCGGCGTCATCAAACGCTTTCTTCCGCGTTTGACGTAGAGCTTCAGGCCGTGCCAGGTGTGGGTGGTGTTGAGATAGGTCTTGGCGAAGCGGACCACCGCATTGTCGCCGTCGTCGCTGTGGTCGGTGTCGCGGACGAGCTTGATCGCGGTGTACACCAGGAACGCGCCGAACAGATAGAAAATCCACGAAAACTCTTGGATGGCAACGGCTCCCAGTGCGATGAAGACGCCGCGGAACACCAGCGCCAACACGATGCCGACCAGCAATGCCTGCTGTTGGTATTCCCTGGGCACTTTGAAGCTGGCCATGATGATGATGAAGATGAACAGGTTGTCCACCGACAGGCTGTATTCGGTGAGCCACCCGGCGTAGAACTCAAGACCGAACTGGCTGCCGTGGAAATGCCACACCCACAAGCCGAACAACAGGGCTAGGCCGACATAGACGCTCAGCGCGATAACGCATTCACGGCGGCTGGGCTCGTGTGGCCGCCGGGCGAAAACGAGGACGTCGATCGTCAGGACCGCCATCGTCACCGCGAGGGTGACGATCCACTCCAGGGTGGAAACATTCACGAAGCAGACCTTTCGGGTCGTCGGCCCCAGTTTTTGACCATAGCCCGAGGTCTCTTCCGCCGGGCCCGGGAGAATGGGCTGACCGGCCCGCGGAACCGGACGACCGACATTCGGCCGACGTGGTGACGACACCGCGGCGAAGGAATACTCCCCTCTGCGCCCCCAGTCTGACAGTTCCCGGCGGGCGGCGCGAGTCGGGTCGCGATGACCACCCTTCGCGGCGGGTCGCCAGACCCTAGGATTCTCAAACGTGGCGCCGCCGTGGATTCCCTCCCAATATCTGCTTTCGGGGCACGCGCCGCCACCCCGGACGCTGGTCGAGATCATCTACCAGACGGCTGCCCGGTATCCCGAGGCGACGGCCATCGACGACGGTGACGTGCAGTTGACCTACGCGGAGGTCATCGCCGATATCCGGGCCGGCGCGCGATGGCTGTCCGCCCGTGGAATCGGCCGCGGGGACCGGGTGGGGATCCGGATGCCGTCGGGGAGCTACTCGCTGTATCTGGC
>JAHBAP020000167.1 GCA_018500005.2 Mycobacterium sp.
AGATGTGTATAAGAGACAGGCTACGTGCAGATCGCCAACACCGGCCATCTGGGCTTCCTGGAGCGCCACGACGCCGTCAACAAGGCCGTGCTGGACTTCTTCGGAGGAACGCTCATCTAGGGCGGTCCGGGTGCTGTGCCACCCTGTAGGGATGAATCCCTCGACGACCCAGGCCCGTGTCGTCGTCGACGAACTGATCCGCGGCGGGGTACGCGACGTCGTGCTGTGCCCGGGCTCCCGCAACGCGCCACTGGCGTTCGCCCTGGCCGACGCCGACCGCGCCGGGCGGTTGCGACTCCATGTGCGCATCGACGAGCGCACCGCTGGTTTCCTGGCCGTCGGACTGGCCGCAGGCAGTGGCCGGCCGGTGCCGATCGCCATGACATCGGGCACCGCGGTCGCAAATCTGGGTCCGGCCGTCGTGGAAGCGAACTACGCCCGGGTTCCACTCGTCGTCCTGTCTGCGAACCGGCCCTATGAGCTGTTGGGAACCGGCGCCAACCAGACCATGGAACAACTGGGCTACTTCGGCAGTCAGGTGCGCGCCGCGATCAGCCTGGGTCTGGCCGCCGACACCGACCGCCCTGAAATCCTCGCCTCGCTCAACGCGCAGTGGCGCTCAGCCACCTGCCGTGTCCTGACGGCGGCCACCGGTGCGCGAACCGCCAACGCCGGGCCCGTGCAGTTCGACATCCCGCTGCGTGAACCCCTTGTGCCGGAACCGGATTCATCTCCAGACGACTTTCCTGCCGGCCGGCCCGACGGCAACCCGTGGACCTACACGCCGCCGGTCACCTTCGATGAGCCGGTGGAGATCGACCTCACTCCCGACACCGTCGTCATCGCCGGGCACGGCGCGGGCGTGCACCCCAATCTGGCGCATCTGCCCACTGTCGCCGAGCCCACCGCCCCGCGTCCGGTCACCCCACTGCATCCGCTGGCATTGATGGGGCTGGCACCGCGCCAAGTCATCATGCTCGGCCGGCCCACCCTGCACCGACCGGTCTCGGCACTGCTGGCCGACTCCGCCGTTCCGGTGTACGCGCTGACCACCGGGCCGCGCTGGCCGGACGTGTCCGGAAACTCGATGGCCACCGGAACCCGGGCGCAGACCGTCGGCACCCCCGACCCGGAGTGGCTGCGCCGCTGTGCCGATGCCCACGCCCGCGTGACCGAGGTGGTCCGCCGGCAACTTGCTGCCCACTCGCTGACCACCGGCCTGCACGTTGCCGCCGCGGTCGCCGGTGCACTGCGTGCCGGTGACCAGCTGGTGCTCGGCGCATCCAACCCGGTGCGCGACGTGGCACTGGCCGGGCTGAACGCTGACTCTGTCTCGGTACGGTCCAACCGTGGGGTGGCCGGGATCGACGGCACGGTCTCCACCGCCATCGGTGCCGCACTCGCTCACCCCGGGCGCACCATCGCGCTGCTGGGTGACCTGACCTTCGTCCACGACGCTTCCGGTCTGTTGATCGGACCCACCGAACCCACCCCCGATTCCCTCACCATCGTGGTGTCCAACGACAACGGCGGTGGCATCTTCGAACTGCTCGAAAAGGGGGGCCCCCGGGTTTCTTATGTGTCCCCCCGGGTCTTTCGCACCCCGCACGATGTCGACGTTGGCGCACTGTGTCGGGCCTATCACGTGGAAGCCCGCCAGATCGAGGTGGGTGAGCTTCCCGCCGCACTCGACGAAACTCACGACGGACTGCGGGTGCTGGAGGTCAAGGCCGACCGGTCGTCCCTGCGCCAGTTGCATGCCGCGATCCGCGCGGCCACGTCCGGATGAGGCTCCGTATCGCAAGGCTGCGCGACATGGTGGACGCGGCCCTTCCCAGCCGCAACCCCGGCGCACCCGAGACATTTGATCGAAAGATTCTGCGCTGGGCCAAGTTTGTGGTGTGGGTGCTGATGGGCATCGTGACGCTGCAGGCGATTCTGCTGGTCGCCGGTGCGTGGCGAAACGACCGTCAGATAGAACGTCACCTCGCGGTCGCTGAAGCCGAAGTGCTATCGGCCGGACCGCGCCGTTCGACCGTCGAGTTCGTCACGCCGGACCGGGTGACTTACCGCCCCGAATTGGGGGTGCTGTACCCCTCCGAACTGGCGACCGGCATGCGGATCTATGTCGAATACGACCGCAACGACCCGAATCTGGTTCGCGTGCAGAACCGCAACGCCTCGCTTGCGATCATTCCAGCCGCGTCCACTGCGTTGGCGGCGTGGTTGATCGGTGGCGCGATGCTGACCGGCGTGGTTCGGCTGGAACACAGGAGCACTTCTCGGGTCCCGGAAACGCAACAGGCCGGAAACACAAAGTTCACCTGAGATCTTGGTAAGAGCTCTTTTTTCCCGGTTTGGGACGGAGCACAATCGTGGTCAGGGTCGAACCGAAAATATAACCAGCACAAGCAGTTTCGAAAACGTAATTAATACTGGAGCTGGGGAGGACATCCACTTATGAGTGATAGTTCAATTCGCCAGGAATTGCAGGTCTTCGCCGTCGAACTACGGAAGTTGGCGTACACCATGCCCGCCGGTCACGAGGATCGGTTGATTCATCTCAGCGAGCGGATGGTGGCACGCAGCCGCCAGATGCCGGAAGCCCGTAAACGTCACGCTTGATAGCGTCTGGCGGGTGAGCCGCGCGTCCCTGGACAAGAACCCCCGCGATGTCGCGTCGATGTTCGACGGGGTCGCTCGTCGGTACGACATCACCAACACGGTGCTCTCGCTGGGCCAGGACCGCTCCTGGCGCCGGGCCACCCGCGCCGCCCTGGACATCCGACCCGGGGAGACCGTGCTGGACCTGGCCGCCGGCACCGCGGTGTCCACCGTCGAATTGGCGAAGTCCGGGGCCTGGTGCCTGGCGGCCGACTTCTCGGTGGGCATGCTGCATGCCGGCCAACGCCGAGCCGTCCCGAAGATTGCCGCAGACGCCACCCGACTGCCGTTCGGCGACGCGGTATTCGACGCGGTCACCATCAGTTTCGGTCTGCGCAACGTCGTCGATTTCCAGGCCGGACTGCGCGAGATGGCGCGGGTCACTCGGCCCGGGGGACGGCTGGTGGTCTGCGAGTTCTCGACGCCCACCGTGCCGGTCTTCTCCACGGTCTACAAGGAGTACCTGATGCAGGCGCTGCCCCGGGTGGCCCGCGCAGTGTCGAGCAATCCGGAGGCCTACGTGTACCTCGCGGAGTCCATCCGGGCCTGGCCCGACCAGTCCGAACTGGCCCGCCGTATCGAAGGGGCCGGCTGGTCGCAGGTCCGCTGGCGCAACCTCACCGGCGGAATCGTCGCCCTGCACGCCGCCGTCAAGCCCTGACCCCCCCCTGCCATTTCGGTGCGCAAACGTGCGCGGAGCGCACGTAAATGCACCGAAGTCGGCAGACTGAGTCGATGGATCTCATCGCCACTGTGCTGCTCAGCCTGCTTGGTCTGGCCGCCGCAGCCGCCGTGCTGTTCACCTCCCCGTTCTTGGTGATGGCCACCGACTCGGCCGACGGCAAGCCCCGCATGAGCGCGCTCGGATCGGCCTTCGCCGTCACCTGGGGTGGCGCCGCGGTCGGGGTGATCGGGCCGGGCATCGGGATCTTCCGGGCCGCGCGCCACGGAACGGCCATGTGGATCTGGCCGGCCATGGGCATCGCGCTGATCGGTGCCTGCTTCACGCTCGGCGCCTGGCTGGCCAGCAAAGCTGGTTCGGCTCCCGCTGGCTCGCGAAAAGTCAACTAGCTGAACGGTTTTCGGTGACCCGCCGGGCGTGCTCCGGCGCCCGCCGCCCGCCACGCTCGAGCCACCAGATCGGTATCCTGTTCGGTCACCAGGTTGCCCATGACCCGCACTGCGACGCCCATGAGCGTCGAGGACCGCATCGCCAGTGGGCCCGTCATCGGCAGGAAACGCGGCAGCGTCAGCAGCAACCCCAGTCGGCGGGCCACTGAGAACCCCCGCCCGTAGTGCGCCTGCAGCAACGCCGGCCAGGCCCGGCTGGGGTCACCGGCGCCGATCAGGCCGGCAGCCAGCCTGCCGGTCTCCAGTCCGTAATCGATCCCCTCGCCGTTGAGCGGATTGACGCACGCGGCGGCATCACCGACCAGCACCCAGTTCGGCCCGGCCACCCTGGAGACCGCCCCGCCCATCGGCAGCAGCGCCGAGGACACCGCACGCGGTGGTCCGTCGAATCCCCAGGAGTCCCGCTTCAGGTCCGCGTAGTGCTTGATCAGCGGCCGCAGCGCCACATCGGCCGGACGTTTGGCGGTGGCCAGCGCACCTACGCCCAGATTCACCTCGCCGTTGCCCAGTGGGAAGATCCAGCCGTAGCCGGGCAGCACGTGCCCATCGGTGGACCGCAGTTCCAGGTCCGAGGAGATCCACGGTTCTCCGGACCTCGGCGAGCCGAGGTAGGCGCGGGCCGCCACCCCGTACACGGTCTGCTGGTGCCACTGCCGCCCCAGCACCCGGCTCAGGGTGGACCTCGCCCCGTCGGCCACGATCAGCCACCGGCAGGCCACCCGCCGGCCGTCGGCCAGAATCACCGCGGTAACCCGCCCGGCGGAATCCCGGTCTACGTCAACGGCCTTGCATCCCAGCAGCATCGACGCCCCGGACGATTCGGCGGCTTTTCGGATCCGGTCGTCGAGTTCGGTGCGGGGTACCGCGGAACTGGCCGCGGGAAACGACGGTCCGGGCCAGGGCACCTCAACCTCGCCGCCGAAGCCGGTCAGCCGCAGACCGTGGTGGCGGATCCGGCCGTCGAGCCAGTCGCCCAGGCCCAGCCGCTGCAGTTCCACCACCGCGCGCGGGGTCAATCCGTCGCCGCAGGCCTTGTCCCGCGGGAATTCGCTGGCGTCGATCACCAGGACCTCCAGGCCCGCGCGGCAGGCCCACGCGGCAGCTGATGATCCCGACGGACCGGCACCCACGACGACGACGTCCGCCCCGGCGCGCGGCGCGGGGGCGACCTCAGATGAAAGCGGCTCCACGATGACCAGTATCTTGGCACCGTGAACACACCGGCGAGCGTGGTGGCGGGGGTTGAGCTCGGCGACCCGCTATTTGCCCAGAGTGTGCGCGACGGTGTCGCCCGGGTCGAGGACCTCATCGCCACCGAGTTGCGGGGCGCCGACGATGTCATGGCGGAGGCCGTCATCCACCTCTTCCAGGCCGGTGGAAAGCGATTCCGGCCGCTGTTCACCGTGCTCTCGGCCCACACCGGCCCGAATCCGGACTGCTGGGAGGTCACCACGGCCGGCGCCGTCATCGAATTGGTCCACTTGGCCACGCTCTATCACGACGACGTCATGGACGAGGCCCAGCTGCGTCGGGGTGCCCCGTCTGCCAACGCCCGCTGGGGTAACAACATTGCGATCCTGGCCGGTGACTACCTGTTCGCCACCTCGTCCCAGTTGGTGGCGCGGCTGGGGACCGATGCGGTCCGAATCATCGCCGAGACGTTCGCCCTGCTGGTCACCGGACAGGCGCGCGAGACCAAAGGTGCCGCCCCCGGTGACGACGCGGTATCGCATTACCTGAAGGTGGTCTCCGAGAAGACGTCCTGCCTGATCGCAGCCGCCGGCCGGCTGGGCGGGACGTTCTCCGGGGCGCCCCTCGACCAGGTGGAGCGGCTGGGCCGCATCGGTGACATCGTCGGGACGGTCTTCCAGATCTCCGACGACATCATCGACATCGAGAGCGATCCGGACGAGTCCGGCAAGTTGCCGGGCACCGACCTTCGCGAGGGGGTGCACACCCTGCCGGTGCTGTACGCACTGTCCGAGACGGGGCCCGCCGCCGACCGGTTGCGGGTGTTGCTCCAAGGCCCGATCACCGACGATGACGCGGTCAGCGAGGCCCTGACGCTGCTGCGGGAGTCCGGCGGAATCGCCGCGGCAAAAGCAACCGTCCAGCAATACGCGGCCCAGGCGCGCGCCGAGCTTGCCGAGCTGCCGGACGTGCCCGGACGACGGGCGTTGGCTTCGCTGGTGGACTACACGGTTAACCGACACGGTTAATCCGATCCGGAACTCTCGCGGGCGCCGCAGGCGTTACTCTGCCGAGAGCCGTCTGAGGAGGACCTAGATGACCTGGCATCCCACCGCCAACCGGATGAAGACATTCCTGCTGCTGGTCTTGATGTCGGGGCTGATCGTCTTCATCGGCGGTCTGTTCGGCCGCAACACCATGTACCTCTCTGTGCTGATGGCTGTCGGCATGAACCTCTACGTCTACTTCAACAGCGACAAACTCGCACTGCGAGCCATGAACGCTCAGCCGGTCACCGAAGTCCAGGCCCCGGAGATCTACGCGATCGTCCGAGAGTTGGCCACCGCGGCCCACCAGCCCATGCCGCGTCTGTTCATCGCCCAGACCGACAACCCCAATGCCTTTGCCACCGGCCGCAACCCGCGCAATGCCGCAGTGTGTTGCACCACCGGCATCCTGGGCATCCTCAACGAGCGTGAACTGCGGGCCGTGCTGGGTCATGAGCTTTCGCACGTCTACAACCGCGACATCCTGATTTCCTGCGTGGCCGGTGCGATGGCCTCGATCATCACCGGTCTGGCGCAGATGGCGATGTTCGCCTCCTACTCCGGCGGCCGCGGCCGGCAGGGTGGGGCGAATCCCATTGCCATGCTTCTTGTTTCATTGCTCGGGCCGTTTGCGGCGACTCTCATCAAGATGGCTGTGTCACGGTCGCGGGAGTACCAGGCCGATGAGTCCGGCGCCGAGTTGTCCGGCGACCCGTTGGCACTTGCCTCGGCGCTGCGGAAGATCAGCGGAGGCGTGCAGATGGCCCCGTTGCCGGATCAGCCGCGACTGGCGGACCAGGCGCACCTGATGATCGCCAACCCGTTCCGCGCCGGGGACCGGATGGGCAAGATGTTTTCGACTCACCCGCCGATCGAGGACCGCATCGCGCGGTTGGAGCGGATGGCGGGCGGGCAGTAACCGCTACGGGGTCGACGCTCGGCTGTCGCCGGCCCCGGATGGCTTCCCCGATGCCCCGGGATTGATGGCCTTGCCGACCGCATCGGTGACGGCCCCCACGGCCGAGCCGAGAGCGTCCTTGAACTTGTTCAGGACCGGGAAGTTCGGCTTCTGACCGCCGGTGTCGGGAGAGCTGTCGGTGGCGGTGTCCGGGCTGAAGTCCATCGGGGGCCGGACCACATTGACCCGCGGGCCGGGACGCGACCTCGAGACGGTCGGGTCGGTCAGGTCGACGTCCGGAGCGATCGGACCGGGGTCGAAGCTCGGCGGGGTGATGTCCAGTGTCGAGGACGGGACCTCCGCGGGCTGGCTCTTATACA
>JAHBAP020000289.1 GCA_018500005.2 Mycobacterium sp.
GCGGGAGGGGGTGCGGGAAGGTCGAGTGTCATAGGTTCGAGAGGCGTTCAGGCCGCGCCTGATGCGGCGTCCACCACGTTATCGGCATCCGTTGGCAGGGATAACCCTCGACGCGCCGCCCGAACAGGGCCGCGATCGCGCGGCTAGGACCGCACCAGCCGCGCGATCGCCGCGGACGCCTCGGCGAGTTTCTTGTCGGCCTCCTCGCCCCCGGCAGCCACCGCCTGGCTGACGCAGTGATTGAGATGCTCGTCGAGCAAACCGAGCGCCACCGACTGCAGCGCACTGTTGACCGCGCTGATCTGGGTCAGGATGTCGATGCAGTATTTCTCCTCATCGATCATCTTCGCGATGCCCCGCACCTGCCCCTCGATACGCCGGAGTCGTTTGGCGTAGCTGTTCTTGGTGTCCTCACTCGCCGAATATCCACGCTGACCAGTCATTTATCCCCCGTGCACTCCCAGTCCGGTCTGCATTGACGTCATCTGGTCGATCTCGGCTTCCTGGGCGGACACGATGTTCTTGGCCAGGCCGACCATGTCCGGATTAGTGCCGTCCTTGATCTCGATATCAGCCATTGCAACCGCACCCTTGTGGTGGTTGATCATCGACTTGAGCCACAGCTCGTCGAACTCTGCGCCCTTGAGCGCCTCGAGCTTGATCATCGTCGCGTCGTCGACCATGCCCTGCATGGTCATTCCGGCGTGGCCACTGCCGTGTGCCATCTCGTCCGGGTTGACCCCCCACTGCTTGAGCGCAGCCCGCATGGTCTCGATCTCGGGTTGCTGCTGCGCGGAGATCGCGGCTGCGAGTTTGATCAGCGACTGGTTAGTCGACCGGTCGGGGACAAGCGCGGCGAGTTCCACCGCCTGCTGATGATGCGGAATCATCAACTGCGCGAACATCACATCGTCCTGGTCGTGAGCCCCCTGCGCGTCAGCTGCGGCGGACGCCGACGATGACGGGCCGACGCTGCGGTCCTCTTTGGCAGTGGTGCTGCATGAGGACAGGGCGACAGCGGCGGCGGCGCCAGCCAACACGGCCGTGATGCGCAGGCGGGTGAGGTTCATGCAATCACCGTACCGCATACCCTGCGGGGGTATTCGCCGACCACCTTCAGCAGGTCATACTGATCCCCGTGAGCCAAGACACCCCTGATCTCAAGCCCCGCAGCCGCGATGTCACCGACGGCCTGGAAAAGGCTGCAGCCCGCGGCATGCTGCGCGCCGTCGGCATGGGCGACGACGACTTCGCCAAGCCGCAGATCGGTGTGGCGTCGTCCTGGAACGAGATCACCCCCTGCAACCTGTCGCTGGACCGGTTGGCCAAGGCCGCCAAGGAGGGCGTCTTCGAGGCCGGCGGCTTCCCGATGGAGTTCGGCACCATCTCGGTCTCCGACGGCATCTCGATGGGCCACGAGGGAATGCACTTCTCGCTGGTGTCCCGCGAGATCATCGCCGACAGCGTGGAAACCGTCATGCAGGCCGAACGACTCGACGGCATGGTGAATCTGGCCGGCTGCGACAAGTCGCTGCCCGGCATGCTGATGGCCGCCGCGCGGCTCGACCTGGCGGCGGTCTTCCTCTACGCCGGGTCGATCCTGCCCGGCCGCGCCAAGCTGTCCGACGGCACCGAGAAGGACGTGACGATCATCGACGCGTTCGAGGCGGTCGGAGCCTGCGCCCGCGGGCTGATGTCGCGGGAGGACGTCGACGCCATCGAACGTGCCATCTGCCCCGGCGAGGGTGCCTGCGGCGGCATGTACACGGCCAACACCATGGCCAGTGCCGCTGAAGCACTGGGTATGTCGCTGCCCGGCAGTGCCGCGCCGCCTGCCACCGACCGCCGCCGCGATGGTTTCGCCCGCCGCAGCGGTATCGCGGTGGTCGAGCTGCTGCGCCGCGGTATCACCGCCCGCGACATCCTGGTCAAGGAGGCGTTTGAGAACGCCATCGCGGTGGTGATGGCGTTCGGCGGCTCCACTAACGCGGGGCTGCACCTGCTGGCCATCGCCCATGAGGCCAAGGTCGAGCTGTCGCTGGCGGATTTCAGCCGGATCGGCGCAAAGGTTCCGCATCTGGCCGACGTCAAACCGTTCGGCGCGCATGTCATGCACGACGTCGACCGCATCGGCGGCGTGCCGGTGGTGATGAAGGCCCTGCTGGACGCGGGCCTGCTGCACGGGGACGTGCTGACCGTCACCGGTAAGACCATGGCGGAAAACCTCGCCCACATCGCACCGCCGGATCCCGACGGCAAGGTGCTGCGGGCCCTGAACAATCCGATTCACCCCACCGGCGGTATCACGATCCTGCACGGATCGCTGGCCCCGGAGGGCGCGGTGGTCAAGTCAGCCGGCTTCGACTCAAGCGTCTTCGAGGGCACCGCAAGGGTTTTCGACGGTGAACGCGCTGCGATGGACGCACTTGAGGACGGCACAATCACCGCCGGCGACGTGGTGGTCATTCGCTACGAGGGGCCCAAGGGCGGACCCGGCATGCGCGAGATGCTGGCCATCACCGGCGCCATCAAGGGCGCCGGCCTCGGCAAGGACGTCCTGTTGCTGACCGACGGCCGGTTCTCCGGTGGCACCACCGGACTGTGCGTGGGGCACGTGGCCCCGGAGGCCGTCGACGGCGGCCCGATCGCTTTCGTGCGGGACGGCGACCGGATCCGCCTGGATGTCGCGAATCAGAACCTGGACCTTCTCGTCGACGAGCGCGAATTGTCCTCCCGCGCCGAGGGGTTCACTCCCCCGGCGCCGCGCTACACCTCCGGCGTGCTGGCCAAGTACCGCAAGCTGGTCGGCTCTGCCGCCGGCGGCGCGGTCTGCGACTAGCGGCGCCCGGCGCGCTTCTCGCGCGACGCCCCGCTACGGGACTTCGGCGTCGGCGTGTCCGTCGCCTGCCTCGCCGACTCGCGGGCGTGCCGCGATGTCAGGGCCGGGGTGGCCGGCTGCTCAACAGGCGCGTCGCCGGCAGCCGCGAGGGCGGCCGACTTCGGGTCCGCGGCGACCTCGGCCGGCGGGACAGTCGCCGCGGCAGCCGTCACCGCAGCCGGCGGGTGGGTGATGGCCAGATGATTGCCGTCGACCGTGAGAACCGGCGCGGTCTTGCCGAAGCGGAGCACCGGGAAGGCGTCCTGAAACCCAACGACCAGCGCCCGCGCCAGGTCACCGGGCACCTGGACCCACTCCGCCCCGGTGAGGGGCTTCTGCGACAGAAGCGGCACATACTCTCCCGCCTGGTCGAAGGTGCGGGTGGAAAGGCCGCCCTCGGGCGGTGTCTGAACGTCGGTATAGCCGGTGTTCACCGCGATGGTCAGCGCCGGTTGCAGGGCGTCGGCCAGGGGCGTGCCGGCACTGGTGCCGAAGATCCTGTTGAAGATCCGGGTCGGCATCCGCAGCGGTTCGAGAATCGGAAGGTCATTAGGCAGCAGGGTGCCGTAGAAACCCTGACCATCCGAGATCCCCACCAGGCCGCCGCTCTCACGGTTCAGGATGCCGAGCACACCGGCGATATTGAGGCCCGCGGCGGTGGCGTCGACGCCCTTGAGTTCCACGCCTCCGAGCAGGTTCGTCGGAACCGCTGTGAACGCGGAGTTCGTCCATGCAAACGGATTCAGCGTGACCGGCAGGTCGGACTCGATGTCATAGGCCCACGTGAGGTCGAGAGTCGCGGTGTTCAGGCGCAGGGCCGGATTCTTCGGGTTGCCGCTGACGGCCGAGGACGGCACCGGGTCGGACTGATACACGCCGGCCTGGGGCATGGTCGTTTCGACACCGAATATGTTGAGCAGCGGCCCGAAGCGAGAGTCGAATCCGCCGTTGGGCCGCAACGGATTCCGTACGAAGATCAGTGCCTGGTTGGTGGCGTAGATGGGTTGCACCTGGGGGCAGTTGTTCGGGTTGAGGGAGACGCAACCCGAGGCGAGCGTCTGGCGTTCCTTCTCTGCGATTGTCTGCCAGGCGGTGAAACCGGCAGGGACATCGGTGTTGGTGCTCGTGACGCTCTGAATCTCTGCGCGGTAGGCGCGGGCTAGGTCATAGGCGCCGCGACCGGCTCCCAGCGTCGCCGGGAACTCGCGCGGCGTGGCTCCCAGGTATCGGTTGTAACTGTTCGTCGCCCCCGTCACCGGAACCGATCCCCGCAGGAACGGCAACCCGTTGACGGTGTCGTACAGGGTGACGGGGTCTTCCGACACCTGGTTGAAGTCAAGGGTGAGGACAACCTCACCAAGGGAACCGAGTGCGATCGGCGGGAGGGTGACGCTATCCAGTCCGAGTCCGGCGGCCAGTCCCATCAGCGGACCGGTGGTGTAGACGTCCTGGTTGATGTCCAGAGTGGCGGCCGAGGCTGCAGGAGTCAGCGGTCCCGCCACCACGACGGCTCCGGCACCGAGGCCGACGGCGGCTCGCTTCGCCGTACCGGCAAACTTCCTGGACACCATGCTTCTCCCGATCTCAGCTAATTCCCAGCATTGCTTCAGCACCGTACCTCCACCCGCTTCGCCGGCAAGACCTTGCCCCGGGAGTCGGGGTGACGCACAGTGGCTTCATGACCCGCACCGCGCTTCGGATCTGTCCGCTCTGTGAGGCCACCTGCGGTTTGGTCCTGACCATTGACGACGGCCGGGTGACCGCCGCGCGCGGTGATCGTGACGACGTGTTCAGCCACGGCTACATCTGCCCGAAGGGCGCCAGTTTCGCTCAACTGGACAACGACCCCGACCGCCTCCGAGCGCCCCTGGTTCGCCGTCACGGCGAACTGGTGGAGACCGGTTGGGAGGAAGCCCTCCGGACCTCCGCCGAGGGGCTGCGGCGGGTGCAGGCCGACCCGACTGCTTCGGTGGGGGTCTACCTCGGCAACCCCAACGCCCACACCGTCGCCGGGGGTCTGTACGCGTCACAATTGGTGCGGGCACTGGGGACCCGGCAGGTATTCTCCGCCAGCACGCTCGACCAGATGCCCAAGCATGTGGCGTGCGGCTATCTGTTCGGCAACCCGGTGGCCTTCACCGTCCCGGACCTCGACCGCACCGACCACCTGATCGTCATCGGTGCCAATCCGCTGGTGTCCAACGGAAGTGTCACCACCGCAGCCGATTTCGGCGGGAAGCTCAAGGCGCTCAAGAAGCGCGGCGGCCGGCTCACGGTCATCGACCCCAAGCGCACCCGCACCGCCGAGCTGGCCGACCGGCATATCGCCCCGCGACCGGGAAGCGACGCCGCCCTGCTGTTCGCGGTGGTCAACGTGCTCTTCGACGAAGATCTCGTCGACCCTGATCTGGGCGGTCTGGCGCAGTTCGTCAGCGGTGTGCACCAGGTGCGCGCGGCTGCCCTCGAGTTCCCGCCGGAGGCGGTCGCCGAACACTGCGGCGTTTCGGCCGAGGAGATCCGGATCTTGGCGCGGGATATCGCCGCCGGTCCCCGTTCGGCGGTCTACGGCCGGATCGGGACCTCCACGGTCCGGTTCGGCACGCTGACGAGCTGGCTCGTCGACGTCGTCAATGTGCTCACCGGAAACCTGGATCGGGCGGGCGGGGTGATGTTCCCCAGTTCCCCGATCGGCCCGGCCCCGCGCCCGGCCCGCCCGGGCCGGGGTTTCTCGGTGGGACGTTGGCACAGCAGGGTCTCCGGGCACCCGGAGGTGCTGTCCGAACTGCCCACACCACTGCTCCCGGAAGAGATCGAGGTGAGCGGGGACGGGCAGATCCGGGCGCTGGTGACGATCGCGGGCAACCCGGTGCTGTCCGCACCCGACGGTAACCGCCTCTCGGCGGCACTGGACAGCCTGGATTTCATGGTCAGCATCGACCCGTACCTCAACGAGACCAGCAGTCACGCCGACGTCATCCTGCCGCCTCCGCCGCCTTCGTACGCACCGCATTTCGACGTGGCACTGTCCGGTGTGGCCGTCCGCGGCAACGCCCGCTATTCGCCACCGGTGTTCGGCTTGCCCGAGGGCCGCCCCGACGAGGTCCAGATAATCTCGCAACTGACGTTGGGCATTCTCGGTCTGGGCACCGATGCCGACCCGAAAATCGTTGACGACCAGATCATTTCGGTGATTCTCGGTAAGGAGGTCGCCGATCCGGACTCACCGGTGGCCGGGCGCGACGTCGAGGAACTGGTCGCCATGCTGCCTGACGGGCCGGGTTACGAACGCCGTCTGGACATGATGCTGCGACTCGGCCCTTTCGGCGACGCGTTCGGTGCCGATCCCGAGGGCTTAACCCTTCAGAGACTGAAGGACAACCCGCACGGGATCGACCTGGGTCCGCTCACCCCGCGCATCCCCGAGGTTCTCCGAACCCCCTCCGGGAAGATCGAATTGGCGCCGGAGCCGATCCTGTCCGACATTCCGCGACTGCACGAGTCACTGGGCCCGGACATGGACGGATTCCTGCTGATCGGCCGTCGGCATCTGCGGTCCAACAACAGTTGGATGCACAACCTGCCCGCCCTGACCGGCGGCAGCAACCGGTGCACCCTGCAGATCCATCCGGACGACGCCGCCCGACTGGGTCTGGTCGATATGGCGGTGGTCACCGGGCCTGCCGGCAAGCTCGAGGTGCCGGTCGAGGTCACCGATGCCATCCGGCCCGGCGTGGTGTCGCTGCCGCACGGTTGGGGCCACACTGTTGCGGGAAGCCGCCTTTCGGTCGCCGCCGCGAACCCAGGGGTTAACGTCAACAACCTGCTCGACAGCTCATTGCTCGAACCGCTCTCGGGCACAGCGGTTCTCAGCGGGGTCCCGGTCCAGGTGCAGGCTGTCTGACTGGCGCATTCTTCGGGGTGGACCACCGCGGGTTTTTCCGCAGCGTCGCCGAGGAAGAGGGGACAAACCCAGATGAAGACGCACGTAACCAGCAGGCCCTGCCGGTGAGCGCATCAGCTGTCTACGGCGCCGAACACCAGTGGTCCGCAATTCTGGACAGGGGCGGGCTCGTGAACTTCCACGGTTCCCACATCGACATTCCGATGCAGATGCGATTCGCCGACATACCTTCAGTACAGAAGTACGTCGATGGAGTGCTTGCATTGGACTCCGTTCGTGAGATGTACCCGAACGCCGGCCCGGTCCGGGTACGGGAACGCCGGGGTCAAGGCAAGGCACACTACGAGCCCTCGACCGCGACGGTGGCAATTCCCATGGCGAACCGGGCTTTTGGCCGCGAGAGCACTGTGCTGCACGAGTTGGCTCACCACCTGTCGGCGAGCGCGGGCCTTCCCACCACCCGTAGCGGAACCCGCTGGCATGGAGTGGAGTTCCGACGCACGATGATCTTCTTGGTAAGCGTCGTTTTGGGAGAGCCGGCGGCACTGCTCCTTCGCGCCGGATACCACGATGCAGGGCTGGTCCGTAGCGGTTGACCGGGCTGCGAACCCAGGTACCAAACGTGTGACGGCGGCAGCCACCTGACATTAGGCTCGACGCACGATGTATCCCGCTGCGAAGTCGGCTCTGGCCGGGGCCTGCGCCCTCGGCCTGAGCGCTTTGCTGGCCTTGAGTCCGGCAGCGGCGGCCGCCACCCCGCAGACCAGGCTCATTCTCGGTGGTGCGGAATACGAATTTGCCGAATGGTTTCCCGACATCGCGGCTCTCCCTCTGGTCACCCGCTATGTGACCCCCAATCTGCAGATCGGTGCGGGCTTTTTCCCCGGCACCACCCCGGAGTTGATCCAATACCCGGCGTCTCTGTTCAGAGCGGGGACCGCCAACGGGCACATCGACACAGGAGTCGACCACCTCGATGCGGCGATCAAAGGTCGCCAAGGGCCGCTGGCGATCGTCGGGCAGTCGGAAGGCACCGTCGTCCTCGATCGCCAGCGGGCCCGCCTGGAGAACGACCCGAACGCCCCGGCGCCGGATCAGTTGGAGTTCGTCTTGTTCAACTCACCGACACGCGGGCTCACCACAACGCTGTTCCGCCCCGGCGCCCACATCCCCATCGTGGACATCACGGTGGCTCCCCCGGCTGAGAGCCGCTACAACACATCCCTGGTCATCCACGAGTACGACATCTGGGGCGACTTCCCCGACCGTCCCTGGAATCCGGTCACCTTGTTGAACGCGTTGATGACGATGGCATTCGTCCACCAGCTGGCCTACGAGGTACCTTCGCAGATCGCTCCGCAGAACATCACGACCGTCGTCAACTCCAAGGGAGCCACCGACACCACCTACTTCGTCCCAGCCACCACGCTGCCGCTGACCGAAGGGCTCCGCCTCATCGGTGTGCCGGACAAGGCCGTCGACGCTCTCGACAACCTGATTCGTCCGATCATCGATGCCGGCTATTCCCGCAATGACAAGCCGGGCGACCCGCGCCCCTACCTCGACCACGGCGTGCTGAAGACCCGCGCGAAGGCGGCCGCAGAACGCGGCGCCGCGGTGGGATCGACGGCGGTCTCAGGAACTCACCTCGACAGCCGGGTCCGCGCTCCTGGCAGCGCAGGACTGGCGCCCAACCGGGCATTGCGGCCGGCCCGATCGCCGGCCCGGCGCGCCGCCGAGGAGTAGCCGGCCGAGGAGGTGCTGGCCCGCCACGTACCCCGGGCTTTCGATTGGGCGCGGTAGTGGTCGCGCAGTTCGACCTCCTTGTTGCGCAACGCCAGTGCGGTTCCAGGCGCCGATTCGCGGGACTCGGTTGCCTCACGTCGAGCCTCGTCGCGCGCCTGGGACAGTCGTTGCCCGATCCGGGATCCGAAGGCCAACTGGAAATTCAGCCGGGCAGTGATGGTCGGGGTCGGTCGATGCGCGCCGGTGGCCAGATACGCGTCGCAGGCGCGCACCATTTGCACCACGAGGCTGGCGTACAGGGCGTGGCTGGCGTCGATGTCCTCGGCGAAGCCATAGGCGTAGACGAAGGTCGAGTTCGAGGCGACGTCACAGCGCACGTCATTGGCGGCGGCGATCCCGGCAAACAACTGCACGTAGGTACGCAAACCTCTGCTGCCGGGCTCCCCGATGGTGATCGTCCGCTGGGTGGGCACCTGCGCGGCGGTGCGGGTCGCCGAGTGCGCGCGGGCCACGGCGAGGTCGATCGCGGTCGCGGTGGCCAGTCGTTGGGCGGCAGCCATGAACGCCTCCGCCTCGTGCGGGTTGTCTGTCCCTTCGGCCTGCCGCAGTAGCGCGGCGATCCGGGCCAGCATCTTGTCGTCGGTCATGGCGTCACTAAAGCATCACTTGCCGACAAAGGTGTTCAACGCGTCGACGAACTGTGGACTGAGCGGGGCCTTCTTCGCATAGTTCGCAACACTGTCGGTCGGGTCGTCGCGCAGCACATGGTTGACGCCATTGAGGTCGACCCGGGTCAGAGCGGTGTGCTCCAGGGCACGGGCCAGTGGGGCGATTCCGGTGCAACTGGCCTGGGCGTCGGAGTCCGAACAGGTGAGCAGTACCGGGGTGCCGGCGGGGATGCGGGCGGCCAGCTCCAGCGGGTCGATGGCGTCGGCCTCGGCGACGGCTTTGACGTTGTGGGGGTTGACAATTGCGCTCAGCCCGTCGGGCAGTGCAGCGGGAACCGATCCCTGGGTGCGGATCTGGTTGACCGCGGCCTGCCAAGTGTTGAGAACCTGATCGGCCTGCTGTCGGGTCTTGGCACCACTGCGGACCGCTGCCGAGAGGTCACCGTTGACCCGGGCGCTGATCAGGTCGAGGTAGCGGGCTGCGATGGGTTGCAGCAGACCCAGCGAATGGATCTTGGGCGCCCCCGGCGAGTTGTCGCCGGCGAGGGTCATCGCGTGGATGGCGCCCTCCCCCAGCCCGTACACCGAGACGCGCTCGGCGCCCGGCTGTTGGGCCAGGAATCGGACGGCGGCCTTGGCGCCACTGGTGTAGACGGCGCTGCCGACATCGGAGGGCTTCTCGGCATGGGGTCCGAGGCCGGTTGCCCCGGTGCCGACCTTGTCGTAGCGCAACGTCGCCACCCCGCGGTCGGAAAGGATCTCGGCCAGCTGACGCATGTTCCCGATCGGGCCGGCGACGTTGTTGTCGCCATTGCGATCGGTGGCACCGCTCTCGGAAATCAGCAGCGCGGCCGGGATCGGCCCGCCGCCGTTGAGGTGCCGGTAGGTCCCGTGCAGCGTCAGACCGTCGGCGTCGAAGGTGATTTCCTCATCGACCCAGGCCGGCGGGGTCACGTCGTCGTGACCGGCGTCGCGCCCGCAGCCCGCCAGCAGGACACCGCAGGCCAGCGCCGCTCCCAGGAGACGGGTTCTGGTGGCAGTCACAGCCGCTCGGCGATCCAGCTGACGACATCGTCGAGCACCTGGTCGCGCTCGGGTTCGTTGAACACCTCGTGGAACAGTTCCGGGTAGACCTTGAGTTCGACATCGCGCGAACCGACATGCTCGACGAGACGCCGACTGCCCTCGGCTGCGACCAGTCGGTCATCCTCGCCGTGCACCACCAACAGTGGAGCGGTGATGCCCGGCGCCAGCACGTGCATCTTCTCACCGACGATGAGCAATGCCTTGCCGATTCCGGCGGGCACCTTGCCGCGGTAGACCAGTGGGTCGGCCTTGTAGTCGGCCACCACCTTCGGGTCACGTGAGACGTGATCGGCGTCGATGGCCTCAATCGGAAGGTTGGGGAAAATCGAGCCGATCGCCTTGCCGATGACGGCCTTGGCCTTGGACACCCCGGTGTGCGCGGCGATGGCCGGCCCGGACAGCACCATCAGGTCGTAGTCTCCCGTGTGCTGGACGCCGTAGGCGAACACGATGCCGCCGCCCATGCTGTGGCCCAGCACGATCACCTTGAGATCGGGGTTCTCCTCGCGGGCGATCTTCACCAGTTCGCGGTAGTCGGAGACGAACTCCTTCATATGCCGAACCCGCACCCGCTTTCCACCGGCCCGGCCGTGGCCCCGATGGTCCAGGGCATAGGTCGCCAGACCGGCCGCACCGAATCGCTCGGCGACATGGTCGTACCTGCGCGCGTGCTCCCCATACCCGTGCGCCAGGACGACCACCCCGCGCACCTCGCCCCGCGGCTTCCACACGTCGTAGACGATCGGAATGCCACCGTGTCCGGGGAATGTCCGCTCGATCCGTTCCATGGCCATTCGGCCAGCGTAGCGGCCCTGGCGGAACGTCAGTCGATGCCCACCATCCGCGCGGTCGCTCAGCGATGGGCCGTCGTGTCGTGCCGGCCGGCGATCGCCACATAGATACCGATCAGAGCCGCTGCCACCAACACACCGACGAGGAACGGCAGGAAGGCGAAACCCCCGTTGGCATTGTGGTAACCGAACTGGGCGGTGATCCACGAGCCCAGGAAGGACCCGACGATGCCGAGCAGGATCGTCGTCACCATGCCCACGCTCTGCCGGCCGGGCATCGCCAGTCTGGCCAGAGCGCCGATGATGGCGCCAACCACAATCGCTCCGATAATCGTTCCAATCATTGCTGCTTCCTCCGGCCGTCTGGCGGAACCGTCTCGGCGCCGCGCTAACTGGTGGTATTCCCACTGCCACCGAGGGATAACCGTGACCCCACGTTCGCCTTGCTGTTACTAATGTTGACAGTGTTTCCGATGTGGCTATCGTTGATTCGGCCGACAACCCGACGAAAGGCCGAACGACACGATGCGCCGGATCAGCCGAGTCTGCGCCGCCGCGGCCTGCATGTTGCTCACCTTTGCCCCGGCACCACCTGCATCGGCCGCCGCGCGGGACCAACTGGCCCAGGCGATCGCGAACACCCGCGGGTCCTACCTGGTCTACAACTTCGGCCCCGGCTTTACCGCCCCGATGCTCAACGCGGCAGGCAACTGGTACGAAGGGACCAGCGGCGGGCGGTTGATGATCGTCAAGGCCGCGTCGCAGAGACTCTCGCCGCACCTGTTGGTCGACACCCATCAGGGCTATCAGGCCCGCTGCGAACACACACCCGGGGCGCGGACCCGCGAAGGACTTGCCCAAGCCGCGGAAACCTATGCGCCGGTTGCGGCCTGGCAGGTTCTCGGCCGGCCCACGATCGCCATCAACGCCAACTTCTTCGACGTGCGCGGCCAGTCCGGCGGATCCTGGAAGACCACCGGTTGCAGTTCGCCGTTGGGCGCCTACGTGGACAACACCGGCGCACAGGGACGTACGAACATGGCGGTGACCGGCACCGTGGCATACGCCGGCAAGCAGGCCCTTTCCGGTGGCGACGAGGTCTGGACGGCGTTGACGACGTTGATCCTGCCGGTGCGGGGGGCTCCGTATCTGGTGACGCCGAAGGGCCCGCGCGATTACGACGCGGCGTCCCCGGTGATCAACTCGCTCGTCGATAGCGGCACCCGGTTCGTCGCGGTGGCCGGGCTGAAGCTGCTTGCCCCCGGCGATACCGGCCAACTCAACGACCCCGGGCCCGCCGCAGCCCGGACCGCGGTGGCCTACACCAAGGCCAAGGACGAGATGTACATATTCCAGGGCGGCAGTTACACCCCGGACCAGGTCCAGGATTTGTTCCGGGGCCTGGGCAGCGACACCGCCGTGCTACTGGACGGCGGCGGCTCCTCATCGATCGTGCTCAGCCGCGATACCGGCGGGATGTGGGCCGGCGCCGGGACACCACGTGGTTCCTGTGATACCGCCGAGGTGCTGTGCGACGCCCGCGAGCGCGCCCTGCCGGGCTGGCTCGCCTTCGATTGACCGGCGTCTACATGCCGATCTTGGGCGAAAGATCCAAGGAGGTGACGGTGGTCATCTTGGTGACCCGCCAGTCCCGTCCATACCGCTTCAACTCCAACCGGTAGGACAGGTACTTCATCGCGGGGATGTTGTTGTTCTGCGGTGTCGTCGAGGTGGTGTTGGTGTAAACGATCGCCGTCGCCTCGGTGGGCTCCGGTTCGCCGCGCAGCGACTCCACCCCGGCGCCAACGACTTTCGTGGTGCTGGTGACCTTGGCCTGCTTATTGGTCGGAGCGATGACATCGACGTACTTGCGGTACTGCTCCTCGAAGTCGCCGCCGAGATACCTCGCCGAGCGGTCGGACAGCCGGTCCATGTCCTCCGGTGTATAACTCCACAGCGTTGTGATCGCATCGGCCGCGGTTCGGGCGATCTTCAGCTTCGTGGTCACCATCGCCCGGTCCATCAGGTAGGGCTGGACGGCCGCACCGGCAAAGCCGCCGGCAACCACGAAGGCCGCCACCGAAGCGATGGCGGCGGTTCTGCGGTTGCGCGCCAGCCAGTTGCGCAGCGCAGGGGTCTTCTTGACGGGCGCCTCCGTGGTCTCCTCGACTACGAGGGCCTCTTCGGTCGACTCGGCTTCCGCTTCGGTTACCGATTCAGTCGCCGTTTCGGCCTCGTTGTCCTCCGGTGCGCTCACAGCACCTGGATCAGGTCGCTGACCTTCCACTGGTCCCCTTCCTTGATCGCCGTGATCTCCCAGCGGCTGGCGCTTTCGATCTTGGTTCCGTCCGGCAGCTTGGTGGCCATGCTGGCCACCGCGATGACGCTGGCGCTGCCGTCGTCGTTCCAACGCTGGATCCCGAGATCCTGAACGGTGCCGAATCCGGGTTCGGCCTTGGCTACCTGAAGGACGACCTCGTTCATGCGCTCCGAATACATCTTGGCGAAATTGCCGGTACCCAGAGCCAGGATCTTGTCAGCGTAGTTATTGGCGTTGAACGGATCAGGCGAGGTGTACTGGGTGACGAACGTCCGTACGAAATCCTGTACCGCCACTTCGTTGATCTGGGTCCTGCGGGCGACCTGATTTTTCGCGAACACCACCGCACTGGTGAGCAGTGCCGCCACGATCAGGACCGACGCGATGGCGGCAACCACGCGCAGGGCCCTCGGGCGTGGCCGAGGAGCAGTCGGGTTCACCCAGTCCCTGGGCTGGGAATCAACCCTGCGACGGGGACTCATCGGCCAGCCTCTTTCGGCTTGGGTTGCGGCTCAGCGGGTTTGGCAGCAGGCTCCGGCGGCTTGGGCGGCGCCGCCGCGGGCTTCGGCGGTACCAGAACAATCAGATTCGACAGCTTCCAGTCCCTGCCGACCTTCTCGAACTCCGTGCGCACCGAGGCGCTGACGAATCGCTGATTGGGTTCCGTCCCGCGCTGGCCCTGCAGGAGCATCAGCATGCTGGCATTGCGGGCCGTCGAGGACAGCACGGCGCTATTGCTGACCCAGTAGTCGTTGTTGACCGGAGCCTTGCGCACGTCGTCCTGCTGCTTGGTCAGCTCGGGCCGATAGCCGTCGGTGACCAACGACTGTGCCCTGGCAAAATCCTCATCGATGGACTTGGCGGTGTAACTGAGCATATCGACGACGATCTTCGGCCCGGCGACGGCAATCTCCTCACGGGACCGGTCTGAATCTCGTTGATTACCGATGACAAGGAAGTAGCCCAACGCGGCGGCCAACACGGCCAGCGCGGCGACTGCCGCCAGAACCCGGGTGGCCAGCCTTGTCCAGTCCGGCCTCGGATCGCCCACATTGTGGACCTCGGTCCCGAGCAGAAGGTCCGCGAAAGTCCGTTCCCGCCGGTCGATCAGCGGCCACAGCCAACCCAGAAAGAGCGGAAGGGTGTCCAGTAGATGCGCCAGGTCGCGCAAGATGAGCTTCGCAGGCTCCGTGATCAGATCGCCGTCGCGATCAACCACCGCAATCCCGAAGATCGAACGGCCCAGAGTCCAGCCGGTCATCGAGGGCAGCATCCAGCGGTTGACGGCGACAGCGATGACGAGCAGTGCGGCGAGTACCAGGCACAGCCACCACATCCAGCCGCGCTCCGGCGCTGACCAGCCGACCAGCAACAGAGCTGCCGCAGCGGCCTTACCGGCGATGACGTCAATGCCGAAGGCTCCGGCGCGCGTCCACCATCCGGCCAACTGGGAATCGAACAGCAGAGGCCGCTCGGACCCCGCGCCGTCTACACCGTCGAGATCGCTGTCGAGCGCGACGGTCACTTGCCCACCGGTTCGATGTTGTCGATCTTGTAGGTGCCGTCCTTGGGCACCATCTTCACCCGCAGCCGGTAACTGAGTTCCTGGTTCATCTGCTGAGTGTTGGACATCGCCACCCGGGTGGCGACCAGGACATCGATTGACCCGTCCGGATTACGCTTCTCCGCGGCGGCCCTCATATCGGAGACCTTCACCTGGGCGTTTACCGTCTGATAGGCGTCGAACAACAAACCGCTGTACAAACTCGCCTGCGCCGCATAATTCTCCGACGAGCACTCGACGATCTTGCGCTGGCTTTCGTTCATCGCCTTGACATCGGGCGCCTGGGTCGCGGTGATGCAATCCTTGGCCGCGGCCACCGCTACCGCCTCATCCCTGGCCGCCGCCGAGCTCCGGTGATCCAGGACCAATCCCAGCACGCCAGCCGCTGTCAGCAGAAGCGCCCCGAGGGCGATCCCGGCGATCACGGAGGACAACCTCCGGCCTGACAGCCGGGTGTCGGAGGCCGTTTCCGCGGCGGGGTCCGGACTCTCGTCAGCTGTGAGTGGCGGGGGGGGGGGGAGCTTGGCGGGGGCCGCATCTCCCTCCCTCCCTCGTCTCCCTTTGTCGTCGGGGTTTTTACGGGGTGCGTTTGTGTTTTTTTTACATCTCCCGGGCC
>JAHBAP020000025.1 GCA_018500005.2 Mycobacterium sp.
CGGCCGCACTGGCCCTGCACTGACCGAAATCACGGACGAACAACCGAAGGAGACGAGGATGGCAGCGGACAAACTGATCTCGAGTGGCAGCCCGTGGGAGGCCTCGATCGGCTACTCCCGGGCGACGGTCGCCGGCGACTACGTGCACGTCTCGGGGTCGACTGCCAGTATCGGCGGCCAGGTACAGCACGAGGGCGACGCCTACGGCCAGACCCTGGTAGCGCTGAACGAGGTCATCGCACCCGCCCTGGCTCAGGTCGGCTACTCGCTGGCAGACGTGGTGCGTTCGCGCATGTATCTGGTCAACGCTTCCGATGTCGATGCGGCGGCCAAGGCGCACGGCGAGGTGTTCGGGGACATCCGGCCGGCCGCGACGATGATCGCGGGCGTGACGATGGTCGATCCGAAGATGTTGGTGGAAATCGAAGTCGACGCCTGGAAACGGAGCTAGCTCGTCCTGACTGCCCCGAGCTAGTCTTTCTCGCCCCGCAGGCGGGATTCCAATTGCTCGCGGTCCTGCCGGCGGCGTTCGTCGACGACCGCGATACCTGCGGTCGCCCGTCGGCGCAGCGGGGCGAGCAGCCAGATGCCCAACGGCAGGGCGAGGATGATGGCGAACAACATCGCCACCACGAGCGGGATCTGCACACCGATCAGTTGAGCCACAAAGAAGATCGCCGCGGTCAGCACGGCAACCAGGGCGAGCCGAGCCAGGGTGTAGATCACCACATCGCGCACCATGGCGCCGGTCGTTGCGCCTGCCTGATTTTCCGTCACGGCCGGAAGCCTACCGACGAGCGTATATTCGCAATCAAGGAGGTTTCCCAGTGCTCTACCTGCTGCTCATCCTGGTTGTCATCGCGGTGGCCTACGTCGCGCTGCGGGCGATGCGGGCGAACGCACAGCGACCCACCACCCGCGTGATCGGTCCCGACGACGACCCGGATTTCCTCTGGCGACTCAGTCAGGGCGACAACAACCCGCGCTAGCCTCCTGCCCGGTCAGTTCACTCCGGCGTAGGAGTGCAGTCCCACTGTGACCAGGTTGATGAAGAACAGGTTGAACACCATCGCGACGAAGCCGACGACGTTTATCCATGCCGCCTTCTTATCGCGCCACCCCGCCGTCGAACGGGCGTGCAGGTACGCGGCATAGACCACCCAGGCGATGAACGAAACCGTCTCTTTGGGATCCCAACCCCAGTAGCGCCCCCAGGCCTCCTCGGCCCAGATCGCCCCGAAGATCACCCCGAAACCGAACACCGGGAAGCCGAAGATTGTGGTGCGGTAGGCGATCCGGTCCAGGGTCTGCGGGTCGGGAAGCTTGGCGGCGATGCGCGCCAGCGTTCCGTGCTGACCGGGTTGGCCGTACTTGGACATCTTCAGCAGGAAGAGGATGCTGGCCACACCGGCGACCAGGAACACCCCCGAGCCCAGGCTGACCACCGAGACGTGGATCGGTAGCCAGTAGGACTGCAGCGCGGGCATCACCGGTGCGGCGTTGGTGTAGAGCCACTTGCCGGAGATGGTCAGCAGGATCAGAACCGGCACGAGGACGAACACCCACAGCGCCCGGTATTGCGGTTTGCGCAGCACGACCGCTCCGGCCACCAGGCCGCAGAAACTGGTCAGGTTGATGAACTCGTACATGTTGCCCCAGGGCGCCCGGCCGGTCGCCAGGCCGCGCAGCACGATGCAGCCCAGCAGCAGCAGGATGCCGAGATAGACCAGACTCAGGCCGGACTTGCCGAAACGCTCGGCCATGGCGGGCGCGGGGGTCTCGACGACGACTCCGGGCCGATCGCCATCCGAAGCGACCCCACCCGCGGCGGCGGTGACGAGTTCACGTTCTTCGACCCGGCGGCCGCGACTGGACGCCAGTTCGACGGCCAGCAGCATCAGAGCCATAACCAGGACGACGACCGACGCGGTGAACGCCCAGTCCGAATAGCGGGCCAGTCCGATGTCGATATCGGTTTTCATGCGCGATCCTCCGTCAGAACCTGCCGGGCCAACTTGTCCAGTTCCTCGCCCCAGCCGGAATTGTCGGTACGGGCGAGGCCACCCAACTCGACGTTCACCGTACCCGCGACTGGAATCTTCCCCGAGTCGCTGCGCTCCTGCCCGCCGGGGGCCATCACTCTTGCCCAAACCCGCCGTCGCCGCACCACCAGGGACACCAGCAGGCCGGCCATCATGGTCAAAGCGAACACCAGCACCCACACCTGACCGGGATCGTGGGACACCTGAAGATTGACGAACTGCGTGGCACCGTCGAAGCGGACCGCGGTGCCGTCATCGAGCCGGACGTCCTGACCGACCGTGAGGTTGACCCGCTTGAGCTTGGTCAGCCGCTTCTGCTCGATCAACCGGGTGTCGATGGTGAACAGCGACTGCGGGCGGCCGGTGTCCAGGCCGGCGTCGCCGCGGTAGATGTCGATCGCCACGGCCGGATCGTTCATCGCGGGGAAGCTCGAGGACAGCAGCTTGCCGTCCATCTGCTGGGTGGGCGCGAACAACCCGGTGATAGCGAGCTGGTGCTTACGCCGCTGATCCGCCTGATACAGCCCCGCCGGCGGGTCGACCCGGACCGTGCCCGAG
>JAHBAP020000112.1 GCA_018500005.2 Mycobacterium sp.
GGGTGCTTCAGCGTTTGTAGGCCGGGTCGGGGGGCTGGCAGTAGCCCTGGGTGTCGGGGTCCTTGCCGGTGGCGGAGACGCGGTGGCGTGGGCCGCGCCAGCGGATTCGGCATCGGAAGATCGGGCGCCGACCTCTGGTGCGGAGGGTGCAGGTTCGGGGTCTCCGCGATCCTCGGTGCGGACTCGACAGGGGCAAGCCGAGCCGGGCGCGTCATCGCAAGACAGCCGGTCCCGCAGCCAGTCCGGCCCTCGTCCCTCAGCGGCCACAGACGCTGAGGCCACCGTCGAGCGCGGTGACTCCGACGCTGCGAAGAACGGCAGAGGCGACGCTTCCCAGTTACACAGCGCCTCGGTTCGGCAACCAACAGCGGTACGGAAACCAGCGGTAGATGACTCTTTCGATCTGCCCAGGCCGGCTCAAATCTCCGTGCCTCCTCGCGTTGTTGAACAGGCTGCCGCGCGCCCCGTCCCCAATGCCGAAGCCGTTGCCTCGGTGGAGGTCTCAGCGGCCCCGGTGATGATCGCCAGTTCCACTTCCACATCCACACCGGCGAGTGCGGTGGTGGAATCGGTGCCCTCAGCGTTGCTGGGCGGCACTGCACCAGCCCCGGTGCAGTCGGCGATCTCATGGACGATGCTGGCCGCCGTCCGCCGGGAACTGGGTGTGACGACGGCGGTCGTGCCTGCTGCGGCCACGACCAGCACAGGGGAACCGGTGAAACCGGCAGCGGCGACTCTGGTGGCATTTGCGACCGCGAAAGCCAAGGCCAATCCGGCTCCGGTGATCACGGGAGTTGGGTTGAGTGCTGCCAACGCCGTCACGGGTGCTGTGACGGGGAAGGTGTCGGCCTCGGACCCCAACGACCGGCGGCTTAAGTACAGGGCGACCTCATCGTCGGGGACAGTGTCGGTCAGCGCCCGTAACGGTTGGTCCAGAAGCGGCGTGACATTCACTTACACCCCCACGGCGGCCGCTCGCCACGCCGCAGCGCGAGAAGACGCAGATACCTCGGCGACCACAGCCACGGTCACCGTTACGGTGGGTGATCGTCGAGGCGCAACCACCACTCAAACGGTGGCGGTACCGATCAGCCCGAAAAACAGCGCCCCCGTGATGGGAACTTCAACCGTCGGTAGCCCGAACGCCGCTACCGGTGTTGTGTCCGGAACGGTCAGCGCGACCGATGGCGATGGTGACACCCTGATCTACAGCGCCCCGGCCACCACGACCAAGGGTGCGGTAATCGTCAACTCGAGTTCGGGGGCGTTCACCTACACTCCGTCCGCTGCCGCGCGGAACGATGCCGCTGCCGCCGGTGCTACCGAGGCCGATCAGGCTGACGCCTTTACAGTCACGGTGAGCGATGGCTACGGCGGTAGGGCCTCGATACCGGTGAATGTTGTTGTCAGTCCCAACCATGCGCCCGTGGCGGGTACGCCAACAATGAGCACCAACCCCGCGACTGGTGTCGTGACCGGCAGTGTGAATGCCGTGGACCCGGATGCGGATGCACTCACCTACGCCGCTGCCGTCACGCCCACCGCTAAGGGCAGCGCGACTGTGACGGCATCTGGGGCGTTTACCTACACTCCGACCGCCGCCGCTCGCCATGCCGCCGCCAAGATCGGGGCCACCACGTCGGTGACCACCGATTCCTTCACCGTGACCGTGGCCGACACCAACGGCGCATCCTCCGCCATCCCGGTCACCGTGACAGTCAGCCCGTCCAACATCGCGCCGGTGGGGGGCACGCCCACGGCCGCAGCTCCCAACCCGTCCACCGGCGTGGTGACAGGGTCGGTGAGCGCCACTGATGCTGACAGTGACCCCGTGACCTACGGCGGGTCGACCACCACCAGCAAGGGCACGGTGACGGTCAATCCAAACGGTTCTTTCACGTACACCCCAACCGCCGAAGCCCAACGCAACGCCGCCATGCCAGGGACACCCGCTGCGAATCTGTCCGACACCTTTACGGTGACCGTGACCGACGGCTACGGGGGTTCGATCTCGGTGCCTGTGTCGGTGTCGGTCAACCCGCTGGTGAGCTACTACGTGACCGGCGATGTGAGACGTGATCCGGAGACCGGGCGGATAGCGTTGCGAACGGTTTTCCCCCCAGAGCAAGCCCAGCCGGGGACAGGAAACCCTGGATACCTGAACTGGCTCATCGCCAGCCCCAACGCGGGTGCGCTCATTGGCTTTCCTGCCGATGTCCAAAACTGGGACAACCTGTACCTGGTCGGCTCGGCGCCGAAGACCACGGTGTTCAACCCGGCAGTTTCCTATCCCGAAGGTGCGGTGCTGCGGAATCCTCAAAACGGCGCGGTAGCCATCCGGACCATCTTCCCCGAGGACCAAGGCCCGAATCTGGCAAACATGGCGTGGTTGGTAGCGACAACGTCGCAAGGAGGCCTCCACGTTCCGACATCGAGCGTGCAGACCTGGGATGTTCTGTTTGCCCCTAACCGCGCCCCGGTCGCCGGAAGCCCCGTTGTCGGTCCTCCGAACTTGTCAACCGGAGTCGTGACCGGTTCGGTCAGCGTCACCGATCCTGACGGCGACAACCTGACATACAGCGGTTCCACCACGACCTCCAAAGGGTCGGTGACAATCGCGGCCAATGGCAGCTTCACCTACACCCCGACCTATACCGCCCGCCAAAACGCCGGAAAGACTGGTGCTACCGCCGCCGACAAGACGGATAACTTCACCGTGACCGTCACTGACGTCAACGGCGGCACCGCGAGTGCCCCCGTCGAAGTGGTGGTCCGCTCATTACTGAAGACCGGTGACATCATTCAGCAGCCAGGAGGGACCTGGCGAGCGATCTACGCACCGAATGTGACTTCGTGGGGGTCAAACTGGCTGGGCGTCAATCCTGGCAACGGTGGTGTCTGGCTTAGCGATTCCGACGTAAGTGGTTGGTTGGATGTGGTACCCCCGACAGGTGCCGAGACTGCTGGGAGCGGCCCATATTCAGCGGGTGACGTCAAGGTTCCTGCGGGGTCCGTGGAAGGGTCGGTGACGTGGTTCGCGGTCAAGACTGGAGCACCACTGAGTAATTCCCACAGCTGGATGACGTGCAGTGTCACTTCGGCCTGCAACACCGCTTCCGGCAACGACCTGATTGCGGGATCGCCCGTCGCGCAGTGGGTTGACCTAAAACTTTCAAGCTAGTCACCGATCAATTTCCTAGCGGCGCAGCAGGAACACGATTGGTCGATCACCGGGCGGCGACGGCATGCCTTGGCTCTGGCATGCTGAGTGAATGACCGAGCCGCAGTTCGGAGGCCCCGACGCCGGCATGCCTCCGCCGTACGTCCCGCCCGGGCAGTACCCGCCGCCCGGTCCCTTCCCGCCGCCCGGGCCGTACCCCGGCTACTACTTCGACCCCGCAGCGCCCTACGGACGCCATCCGCTGACCGGAGAGCCGCTCTCGGAGCGGTCCAAGGGCGTTGCCGGGCTGCTGCAGCTGCTCGGTCTGATCGGGATCGTCGGAATCGGCCGGATCTATCTCGGCTACACCGGACTGGGTGTCGCGCAGTTGGTTGTCGGCCTGCTCACCTGCGGAATCGGTGCGGTCATCTGGGGGATCGTCGATGCGGTCCTGATTCTGACCGACCGGGTGCGCGACCCGGCGGGCCGCCCGCTGCGGGAGGGAACCTAACTCCCGGGGTTCTGTCCCGTTCAGGATGACGCGCGATTAGCTATCGGGTACCGCAGACCGCCCGAGGCGGATCTCATTCCTGAGAGTGTCGGTTGACCGGGTCCGACTCACGGTCTAGTGTCCCGGCAGGGAGACACCCGGGGGAAGTCAGTAACCAACCCTCGCCGTCAAGACGCCAACCTGAGACTGAGGAAACCCGGACATGTCGAAACGAATTCATTTGCTGGCAGTTGCCGCAACGACAGTCGCCAGCGCCGCGACGATCGCCGCCTCCATGCCCGCGACCTCGGCCGACTACACGCCGACCAAGCTGGCTGCGGCGAACTACGAACTCACCGCACTTTCCGCGCCCCTGGTCGCGGCGAATGCCGCGGGCCCGGTCTCGACCATCTTCAGTTTCTCCGTCGGAAACGGCGCCGACGCCCCGGCCGACTGCCCCGGCACCGCCTGCAACGGCGGTAACGCCGGGATCCTGTGGGGCAA
>JAHBAP020000484.1 GCA_018500005.2 Mycobacterium sp.
CGTCGACCATCTGGCCCTTGAACCCGATATCGGCCACCTGGATCCGTGCGCACGAGTTCGGGCAGCCGTTGAGGTGGACGGTGACCGGCACGTCGAGTTCGGCGTTGAGGTCGGCCAGTCGCTTCTCCAGGTCCGGCACCAGGGACTGGGCCCGAACCCGGGTCTCGGCGAAGGACAGTTTGCAGAACTCGATCCCGGTGCAGGCCATCAGGTTTCGCCGCCAGTGCGACGGGGTGGCCGACAGGCCCAGGGCCGCCAGGGCGGAGACCAGTTCGTCGACCCGGTCATCGGGGACGTCCAGCACGATCAGCTTCTGGTGCGGGGTGAACCGGATCCGGTCGGAGCCCACCGCCTCGGCCAGGTCGGCGACCGCGGTCAGAATCGTTCCCGAAACCCGCCCGGCGATCGCGGCCACGCCGACGGCGTTCAGGCCGTTGCGAAGCTTCTGGACGCCTACGTGGTCGACGGGGCGGACGACCGGGTCGGGTGCCGGGCCGTCGATGAGCGGGCGCTTGAGGTACTCCCGTTCCAGCACTTCCCTGAACTTTTCGGCGCCCCAGTCCTTTACGAGGAACTTCAGCCGGGCCTTGGACCGCAACCGCCGGTAGCCGTAGTCGCGGAACAGGCTGATGACGGCTTCCCAGACGTCGGGTACCTCGTCCAACGGCACCCAGGCGCCCAGGCGCTGGGCCAGCATCGGGTTGGTCGACAGGCCACCGCCCACCCACAGATCAAGGCCGGGGCCGTGCTCGGGATGGTTCACCCCGACGAAGGCGACGTCGTTGATCTCGTGCACGACGTCCTGCAGCCCACTGATGGCGGTCTTGAACTTCCGCGGCAGGTTCGCGTACTCCGGGTTGCCGACGTAGCGGCGCACGATCTCCTCAACCGCGGGGGTGGCGTCGATCACCTCGTCGAGGGACTCCCCGGCCAGCGGCGAACCCAGCACCACGCGCGGGCAGTCACCGCACGCCTCGGTGGTCTGCAGTCCCACACTGTCCAGTCGCCGCCAGATCTCCGGCATGTCCTCGATGCGGATCCAGTGGTACTGGATGTTCTGTCGGTCGGAGATGTCGGCGGTGTCGCGAGCGAATTCGGTGGAGATCTGGCCGAGCATCCGCAGCGAGGCGGCGGTCAGGATGCCGCCGTCGCTGCGCACCCGGAGCATGAAGTAGGGGGCCTCGATGAGGTCGACGTTCTCCTCGCCGGTGAAGGTGCCGTCGTAGCCCTCCTTGCGCTGGGTGTACAGGCCCAGCCAGCGCAGTCGGCCGCGCAGGTCGGTCTTGTCGATGCTGTCGAATCCCTGCTTGGAGTAGACATCTTCGACCCGGGTGCGCACGTTGAGGGCGGGATCTTCCTTCTTGAAGACCTCGTTGGGGTTCAGCGGGTCGGTGTCGCCGAGGGCCCACTGGCCCTCGTTGCGGGGCTTGGCCTGATTCTTCGCTTGAGTCATGGGGGGTGCTCCTGGTGTTGGGGAGCTAGCTATCGAACGACGGCAACCACCGAGCCTGATCCGGCGGCGCAGATCCGAAGGCCAGCTGTGAGCGGTGGGACGGGTCTACGGCATCAAGCCGGACAACAACAGCTGCAGACTCGCTTGAAGTCGACATGCCGCCGCACCACCAGCGCAACGTTGCGCACAGAGGAGCCGTTCGCGGACATGAGGGCATTCTGCCACGACCTTGGTAGGACGGCCTAACTGTCGCTGATGTGCTCTGCGACACTGGCAGCATGCTGCCCGCTCTGGCGGTGAGTCCGGGATGCGCCTTCGGCATCTACGTTCACGTGCCGTTTTGTGCCACCCGATGCGGGTACTGCGATTTCAACACCTACACCGCCGCCGAGCTCGGCGGCACCAGTCCGGACGGGTGGCTGGCCGCGTTGCGGGTCGAACTCGAACTCGCCGCCGCCACGGTGGGGCCGGTGCCGGTCGACACGGTGTTCGTCGGCGGCGGGACGCCGTCGATGCTAGGCGCCGGCAGGCTCGCCGACGTTCTCGGCGCCATCCGCGGCAATTTCCCGCTCGCGCGCGACGCAGAGGTCACCACCGAGGCCAATCCGGAATCAACCTCGCCGGATTTCTTCGCGGCCATCCGGGCCGCCGGATACACCCGGGTTTCGCTGGGTATGCAATCGGCTTCCCCGCGAGTGCTGACCGTCCTGGACCGAACCCACTCGCCCGGCCGCGCCACCGCCGCTGCCCGCGAAGCGCTGGCCGCCGGCTTCGACCACGTCAACCTCGACCTCATCTACGGCACGCCTGGGGAGTCCGACGCCGATCTTCTCGACTCGGTACACGACGCCGTCGACGCCGGGGTCGACCACGTCTCCGCCTACGCGCTGGTGGTCGAGGACGGCACCGCGCTGGCCCGGCGGGTGCGCCGCGGGGAGGTCGCCGCCCCCGACGACGACGTGCTGGCTGCGCGCTACCAACTCATTGACGAGCACCTCACCGCCGCCGGAATGGGTTGGTACGAGGTGTCCAATTGGAGCCGGCCCGGCGGACAGTGCCGCCACAATGAGGGCTACTGGTCGGGCGGGAACTGGTGGGGGACAGGCCCGGGCGCACATGGATTCGTCGGCGACGTGCGGTGGTGGAATGTCAAGCACCCCAAGGCCTATGCCGAGCTCCTGGGCAGGGGCGAGTCGGCGGCCGCCGATTTCGAACGGATCGGCGACCGCGAACGCCATCTCGAGACCGTCCTGCTCGGCATCAGGCTCCGGCGCGGGCTGCCCCTGACCGCGTTGACCGAAACCGAACGGGAACGTGGCCGGCAGGCTGTTGTCGACGGCATGCTCCACGAGGCAGGCGACCGACTGGTTCTCACCGATAGCGGCCGACTGCTAGCCGACGCGGTGGTGCGCAACCTGCTCGACGATTAGGGCCTGGATCTCCTGACGTTTCTATCCGGAGTTCTTGGCGTCGTCGAGCAAACCGACTGCAGATAAACCAGGCGCGCCAGAGCCGCCCAAACGCATGGCGATTCGTAGTGTTAGATTTTGCTGAGAGCCCGGTGCCGAGGTGGCATGGCAACGAGATCAGGATGAACATGACTTCACGCACCATTACCGCCCGTCACACCCTCATCACGGCGGTGGCCGCAGGGGCGTGCGCAGCCGCCATGGCCAGCGCCGGACTGGGTGCGGCGCCAACGGCCAAGGCCACCTGCCTGTCGGTGTTCGGCATCGGCAACGGCGGCGGTTGCACCAGCAATCTTTTCAGCGCCGCTCTGGCTGTCGGTAACGGTGCCACCGCCACCGCCAGTGGGTTGTTCGGAGCGGCGCTAGCCCTCGGGACCAGCGCGACTGCCGCCACCGGCGATGCGTTCACCTTCGCGACCGCGGTCGGTGATTCGGCGGGGGCCACGGCGGGTGGATTGTTCGGGATCGCGACCCAGGTGGGTTCCAATGGCCCCGCCTCGACGCAGGGCTCCGGATCGCTGGCTGACCTCGGACTCAACATCGCCTTCAATTTGTCGCCCGGGTCGGCCGGCGACGATGTCATCGCAGCCGGTATCGGCAACTTCGCCGCGAACTTCCTGGGCCGTGCAAGCGCGCCCGGCACACACACCGTCTCGGCGCTGGGAACTCTTGACATTGCCATGAACCTCGCCGGTCGGGACAACACGGTGAAGTCCGGCGCCGGATTGTTCAACCGCGCGTTCAATTTCTTCGGCAGCAACAACACGGCCACCGGGGAAGGGGGCCTCTCCAATGTGGCCCGCAACTTCTTCGGCGACGGCAACACGGTCACGACCGCAGGCGGCAACGCCAACTCGGCCACCAGCGTTCTCGGTGGCGGCAACCAGGTCGTCGTCGTCTCAGGCGTCGGCAACATCGCCACCAGTCTGGCCGGCAACTCCAACGAGGTCGGCATCCTCGGAGGCACGGTGGACGGTGCCCGAAACTGGTTCGGCACGCAGAACACCGTGACGACGGTCGGTGGTGTGCAGAACGCCGTTACCAACATCTTGGGAAGTAACAACACGCTGACGGCCGAGGGCGCGAATTCCAACAACGCTAGGAACCTCCTCGGCAGCGGGAACACCCTGCAAGCGGGGTCGGTCGGCTCCAACGCCAACGGGGCGTCGACCTTCGGCAGCCGTGGCAACACGGTCACCGCAGGTGCACCCGGCAACAGGACGGTCGGTTTCGCCGTGTTCGGCGCTGACAACACCGTGGAGGCGGGTCCCGGTCCGTTTGCGCTGGCGGGTTCGATCTTCCAGAACAGCAAGACCGTCACCAAGGTGAACCCCGGCATCGCCATCAATAACTTCCGCATCGGCGGCGCATCAGCGACGCCCAGCGGCAATGCGCGGCCGTCAGCGAGCACGGCCGGAAAGTCGGCTTCGGCCGTTCGGGGTAGCTCGAAGTAGAACACGCCGGACCAAGACCGCGCCGGAGCCGCTGGGCGGCGGCTCAGTCAGTCGATGGCGAGCAGCGGCGGCATCGGCCCGGGCCCGAAGGGGCCGCCGCCAGGGGCGATCATGAACGGCTGGGCTCCGGTGGCTCGCGGGGTCGCGAAGATCGCGGCATGGCCGTTTCGGGTGCACACCGCCGCGGGGCCGTCGTCGTCGCAATTCGCATTGGAGGCCGCCCCGGCTGCCGGGGCGAGAATGATGGCCGCGGCCGCGGCGCCGGCCAGCAGGGCCGGGGTGATGAACTTCGTGGCCATGATGTCGATCCTTTCTGTTTTGAGCGGTGAAACCCTCACGGGCAGTGCTGGTTTCGACTTCTTTGCTCCGTGTGACTCAAGCCTATGCGGGGGAGGGGAGAGGGTCACGATCTTCATAGTGAAGACATATGATTAGCGATTTGTGATTCATGTGTGAGTCGCAGTACCCGGTCGTTCGCCATGTCGTAGAACAACCCGGACACTCGCAGTTCGCCGCTTTCCTGGCGGTTGCGAACCAGCGGATGCTGGGCGACGATCTCGGTCTGGACCGCCACGTTGACGACGCTGAGTTGGTCGGTGACACCCAGTCCCCGTTGGGCCGCCCGGCGGGCCAACGGATGCTCGCCGCCGCGATAGGCCGCCCGGGTGGTCTCGGCATGGATGAGCCAGGACTTCACCCGTCGGTCGGGCGCCTGCCGACCGTCGCTGTCCTGCAGGGCCTGCATGGCGCTGCAATCGGAGTGGCCGCAGACCACGATCTCGCTGACTTCGAGTTCGGTGACCGCGTAGGCGATCGCCGCTTCGATGGACGGGTCGAATTGGCCTGCCGGGACGAGATTTCCGACGTTGCGCACGATGAACAGCGCGCCCGGATCGCTGCCCATGATCGCATTGGGAAAAATCTTCGGGTCGGTGCACGTGATGAACAGCGTCCGCGGCCGTTCCGAGACGGATGATCCAGGCTCTGCCGGTCGGCGGGTTGCTGCCGAGCGCTCCACGGTGACTGCACCGCCGGACGCCTCATGCTGTCGTTGCCAGGCGTCGAGGAATTCACTCGCGGCGTGGTCCATGAAGGCGGCCGATACCCGAACCGTCACCGGGGCGCTGGGCGGTATCTCGGCGAGAGCCTGGTGCAGGCGTGGCAGGGCCAGGAACGTGCAGGACCCGTCAACGTCGACCCGCCAACCGCCATCGGGTTCGGGTCGCGCCTGCACCCGGGTGTGGGCCAGGCGCCACACGGTCAGCACGATGGACACCGCCAGGCCCAGCAATACTCCGTTGAGCAGGTTGAGGAACACCACACCGCCCACGGTCGCCAGGTAGACGGCCAGATCGCCAGTTCGCCGGGCTGTCTTGATGTGGGTGATCTTGACCAACTGGACGCCGATCACGATCAGCAGGCCGGCCAGGGCCGCCGTCGGGATCTTCTCGGCGAGGCCGGCGAACGGCAGCGCGAACACCAGCACCCACAGGCCGTGCAGCATGCTTGAGGCCCGAGTCCGGGCGCCCGCCGAGACGTTTGCCGAACTTCGGACGATGACGCCGGTGATCGGCAGACCGCCGATCGCGCCGGAGACCGCGTTGGCCGCGCCCTGCCCGACCAGTTCGCGGTCGAGGTTGCTGCGGATGCCCGGCCGCATCCTGTCCACCGCAACGGCGGTGAGCAGGCTCTCTACGCTCGCGATCAGGGCTACGGTCAGGACCCCGGCGGCGAAGGCGCCCCAGTTGCCCTCCGGCAGACCTGGTAGTTGAAGCGCATCGACCAGCGACCCGTTCAACGCGATCCGGGGTACATCGACCGCCGCGAACAGCGATAGGACAGTGGCGACGACGATGGCGACCAGCGGGCCGGGGATCTTGCGCAGCGCCGTCGGCACCCGCCGCCAGATCACCAGAATCGCGATCACCGCAACGCCCAGAAGAATCCCGGCGGGATCGGCGTCGGACAGGTGCACTGGCAACTCAGAAATGTTGTGCCAGGCCGAACTGTGCGACTCACCGCCGAGCAGGACGTGGATCTGCTGGAGGGCGATGGTGATGCCGATGCCCGCCAGCATCGCGTGCACGACCATCGGAGAGATGGCCAGAGCGGCGCGGCCGATCCTGCTCAGTCCGAAGATGATCTGCAGCAGGCCGGCGCAGACGGTGATCGCGCAGGTGACCTTCCATCCGAATTCTGCGATCAGTCCGGCGACGATGACGGTCAATCCCGCTGCCGGGCCGCTGACTTGGAGCGGCGAGCCGCCCAAGGCGCCGGCCACCAGGCCGCCGACGATCGCGGCGATCAGACCAGCCAGTGGCGGCGCATCGGAGGCCACCGCAATGCCCAGGGACAACGGCAGCGCGACCAGGAACACCACCACTGATGCCGGTAGGTCGTAGCGCAGGACCGTCGAGACGAGGCCTGTTCTGGCAGAAGGGCTTTCGGCCGGGGATTCCGCCGGGGCGGTTGCTAGCTCGGTCATGTGCCCGAGGTTAGGGACGAGCTATGCGCGCGCCAAGCATCGGTGGCGCACCCATAGAAAACTCATATCGAATCCCATGATCCCGGAAATGTGACGAGACTATGACGCACACGCAATGCCGATGGCTCTCAGTCGCAACGTCTTTGACGCCCCAAGTCGGCGTCATCGGCCAAAGATATGAAACTCATATGGTGTTCATGACACCTGCACAACCCTTGCCGACAATTATCGTATGAACGTGTCGGTCTCTCCCCGTCCCCCGCGCCGGCGGCCGGCGATCCTCGGCCAACTCCCGCGGATCCCCCGCCCCGACGGATCCCCGATCCGGGTCCTGCTGGTCGACGACGAACCGGCGCTGACCAACCTGCTCAAGATGGCACTGCAC
>JAHBAP020000332.1 GCA_018500005.2 Mycobacterium sp.
ATCCCTGTTCGGCTGGGGGGATCCCCGCGGGCGTCTCATCACCATCTACAAGGGCACCCACTTCGCCATCCCGAACAGCTTCGGCTTCTTCATCAAGCAGGTCTCCGGCACCGGAACCTTCACCGCCAATACGGTTTACGACCTCAAGGACGTGGATCAGTACGACTGGAACAAATTCACCGGGATCGCCTTCACACCGCTCGAGCCGGACCGCAACTCGGTGATGGTCGGATGGCGCTACAACCTCACGTCCCAGGAATTCGAGATCGCCCCGTTCTACAACGTGGACAAGAAGCGGATCCTGCCGAACGAACTGACCGAGGTCATCTCGGTGCCCGCGGACCAGACGTTCGACTATTTCGTCGACTACACCGGGGTCACCATCAGTTACGGCGGCAAGACGGTCTTCAAACCCTATCCGGAGGGGCTGACCCCGAATGTCTGGACGGCGGCCCGGGTCAGCGGCTGGTTCGGTGGCAATGAGGCGGCACCCCGCACGGTGTCCTATTTCCTGAAGCTGAAATGAGTCCGGCGGTCAGCCGTATCGGTGGTCTAGCAGTCGCACTCGGGATCGCGACCGCGGCCGCGGGTGCGTGCGCGGCATCGGCATCAGCCGCGCCCTCCGACAACCGGCCCGGGACCACCCGGGAGGACTCGACCGGCCACGGCCCTCGGTCGGCGAGCCGACGGGCTGAGCGGAGCACAACGCGCGCCCAGTCAAACCGCGGGACCAGGATTGTCAGGCCCGCCACGAGGGTCTCGCCGCTCCCCGCGGCGACAGCACCCGCCGTCACCGAACCGCCGGGCACCCGGGCAGCCGGGCTACCGGCAGCCGCACAGGGCATAGCTCAGCCGGCACAGCCGCGACTCGGAGATCCGCGGGGCAGGCTCGTAACCATCTACAAGGGAACGCATTTCGCGATTCCGAACCGATGGGCGCTATGGGTCAAGGAGGTATCCGGTGATGCGACATTCATCCCTGACTCTGCCTATGACCTCAAGGACTCCGACCAGTACGACTGGAACAAGTTGGCCGGCATCACCTTCACACCGTGGCGACCGGAGCGCAACGCCAGCATGGTGGTGTGGCGCTACAACCTGCAAAGCGAGCAGTTCGAGGTCGGGCCGTTCTGGGATGTGAATTTCGCCTACGTCTTTCCCACCGATGACGAGATCATCTCCGTGCCGGTCGGCCAGACCTTCAGCTACGCCGTCGACTACGACGGCATCACCGTCACCTACGGGGACAAGACTGTGTTCAAGCCGACGCCGCAGCAGCTTTCGCCGAATTTCTGGACCAGCGCCAGAATCACCGGGTGGTTCGGCGGCAGCGAGGTCGCGCCGCGCACTGTTTCCTACTATCTGCACATGCGATAGGACCCCGATGATGAAAAGGCCGGTACTGCTCAGTCTGTTGGTCGCATCGGTGGCGGCCCTGGCCGCCCTGTTCTTCGTCATGCGCACGGCGGTCGACAAAGCGGGTGAGCACGCCGCGCCGGCGGCGGTCCGCAACGTGACCGTCGAACTCGACGGCCAGCCCTTCACCCTCAAGGACGGGGTCGCCGCCGTGGAGTCGGCACCGGGTTCGGCTGCGAAGAACACTGTCCGCATCGTCGGCGAACCGGCGGTGGGTGACGCCACCGGAGAGGGCGAGCAGGACGCCGCACTGTTGATCGCCAACGACCCCGGTGGCAGCGGCACCTTCTACTACGCCGTACTGGCGGTCAACCACGGCGGCGCCTACCAGGCCACCAACGCGGTAGCCCTCGGCGACCGGATCGTCCCGCAGGGCATCGACTTCACCGACGGGCACTTCGTCTTCCACTTCCTCGACCGCAAGTCCGGCGAGTCGATGGCCGACGAACCCACTGTCGAGGAACACGTCAAGATCAACATCGACCCGAAGACCAACCGGATCTCCGTCGGCTAGCGCATCTGCGCGGCGAAGAACTGCGCGGTGTCCCCGGAGGCGCCACCCGGCCAGATATGGCCGTCGCCGTTGATCCGGACGAGCACCTCCGTCCCATCTGCGCATCCGGTGGCCGACATCCCCGGAAACCCGCCGGCAGGATCGGTCACCAACGGCCCCGGGCAGCGATTGATCTCGCGCCAGCGTTCGCCGAGGAACGGCACGGAAACGATCTCGCTGGCGCCGCCACGGCCCACCATCGGGCCACCGTTGAACGGCACGACGGAGTCGGCGGTGCCGTGGATTGCCATCACCGAGACCGGACGCGACGGCGCACAGGGCACAGCCACACCCAGGGTTCCGGCCACCGGGGCGACCGCGGTGACCAGATCGGCCCGATCGCAGGCCAGCCGGTTGGCCATGAACGCCCCGGCTGACATACCGGTGACGAACACCCGCCCCAGCGGGATCTGATACTCCCGGGAAAGCTGATCGATGAGCGTGGACAGGAAGCCCACGTCGTCGACGCCCTGCCGGTCCGGCACGGAGGCGCCGCGCCCGTCTGCCCAGGAGGCGTCGACGCCGTCTGGATAGGCGACGACGAATCCGTACTGATCGGCAACGGCGTCGTAGCCGGTGGCGGCTGCCTGCTGGCCTCCGTTCATCCCGGCTCCGTGCAGATTGATCACCAGTCCGCTGGGCGGACCGGGCGGGACGTGCAGGACGTAGGTGCGCTGCAGCCCCCCGAAGGCCAGCATGCCGGGGGGATCCGCTGAGACAGGGGC
>JAHBAP020000522.1 GCA_018500005.2 Mycobacterium sp.
CTCCACCGACACCGATCCCGAGTCGGAGAAGAACACCGTGTCCAGCCCGGCCGGGCTGGACACGGTGTTCTTCTCCGACTCGGGATCGGTGTCGGTGGAGGTGGCGGTCAAAATGGCGCTGCAGTACTGGCGGGCCACCGGCCGGTTCGCCAAACGCCGGCTGATGACGTGGCGGGGCGGGTACCACGGGGACACCTTCACGCCGATGAGCGTCTGCGATCCCGATGGCGGGATGCACTCGTTGTGGCGCGATGTGCTTGCCGAGCAGGTGTTCGCACCGCCGGTTCCGCGTGATTACGACCCCGGCTACATCGCCGCGTTCGAGTCCCAACTGCATTCCCACGCAGACGAACTTGCGGCCGTCATCGTCGAACCGATGGTCCAGGGTGCGGGCGGCATGCGGCTTCACGACCCGCGCTATCTGGACGATCTGCGGCGCATCTGCGACGACAACGACGTGTTGCTGATCTTCGACGAGATCGCCACCGGCTTCGGCCGGACGGGGGAGATGTTCGCCGCCGACCACGCCGGCGTCAGCCCGGACATCATGTGCGTGGGCAAGGCCCTGACCGGCGGCTACATCACGTTGGCCGCGACGCTGTGCACCCGCGCGATCGCCGAGACCATCAGCGGCGGGGAAGCCGGGGCGCTGATGCACGGCCCGACCTTCATGGCCAACGCCCTGGCCTGCGCGGTCGCCGTGGCCTCGGTCGAGGTGCTGCTGGGCCAGGACTGGCGTGGCCGGGTCGCGCAGATCAGCGCCGGACTGTCCGCCGGACTAGAACCCGCCCGGTCACTGCCGGGCGTCGCCGATGTGCGGGTGTGCGGGGCGATAGGGGTGATCGAGACCCGTCGGCCCGTGGACCTTCGGGCCGCCACCCCGGTCGCGTTGGACCACGGGGTGTGGCTGCGGCCGTTCCGCAACCTCATTTACGTCATGCCGCCGTTCATCTGTACCGACGAGGAGATCGCGCAGATCACCTCGGCCATGGTCGCGGTGGCCCGCGCCGTCGGTTAGGGGTCGCGGTGGCCCGCGCCGTCGGTTAGGGGTCGCGGTGGCCCGCGCCGTCGGTTAGGGGTCGCGGTGGCCCGCGGAATAAGGTGGGGGCCGGAATGACACCGAAAACCGACCTCTCCCCGCTGTCCTGGTTGGATGGCGTCGAGCACCAGCGCAGGCAGGCAGGTCTGCGCCGGACGTTGCGCGCGAGGCCGGCATTGGCCGCCGAGGTGGATCTGGCCTCAAATGACTATCTGGGACTCTCCCGGCACCCCGAGGTGATCGAGGCCGGAGTGCGGGCGTTGCGCACCTGGGGTGCCGGCTCCACCGGGTCGCGGCTGGTCACCGGAAACACCGAACTGCACGAGGAATTCGAGTGCGCGCTGGCCGACTTCGTCGGTGCGCCAGCGGCCCTGGTGTTCTCCTCGGGCTACACGGCCAACCTGAGCGCCCTGGCCCGCCTGTCCGGACCCGGGTCACTGGTGGTCTCCGATGCCTTCTCGCACGCATCGCTGGTCGACGGTTGCCGGTTATCCCGGGCCCGGGTGGTGGTGACCCCGCACCTTGACGTCGAGGCGGTCGCGGCGGCACTGGCCGGCCGCTCCGAGGAACGCGCCGTGGTGGTCACCGACTCGGTCTTCAGCACCGACGGTGCGCTGGCGCCCCTGCGCCGGTTGCACGAGGTGTGCCGGGCCGAGCGCGCGGTACTGCTGGTCGACGAGGCCCACGGCCTCGGGGTGCGCGGGCCCGGAGGTCGCGGGCTGCTTCACGAGGCGGGCTTGGCCGGGGCGCCCGATGTGGCCGTGACGACCACGCTGTCCAAGGCACTGGGCAGCCAGGGCGGGGCGGTACTCGGGTCGATGGCAGTCCGCAATCACCTGATCGACTCGGCCCGCCCGTTCATCTTCGACACCGGCCTTGCGCCGGCCGCGGTCGGTGCGGCACTCGGGGCGTTGCGGATCCTGGCGGCAGAGCCGTGGCGGACGCAGGCGGTGCTCGACCACGCGGCGACCCTCGCGCGGGCATGCGGAATCGATGGTCAACCGCAGTCTGCGGTGGTGTCGGTAATCCTCGGCGACCCCGATTCCGCGGTGGCCGCGGCCACCGCCTGCCTGGATGGAGGGGTGCGGGTGGGTTGCTTCCGGCCGCCGACGGTGCCCGCCGGCACTTCGCGGTTGCGCTTGACCGCACGGGCATCGCTGAGCGACGAGGAACTCGATCTGGCCTGCCGGGTGCTGGGCGCGGTGCTGTCCGACCCACTCGCCGAACATCGGTGAGTTTCCTGGTTATCACCGGCACCGGAACCGGTGTCGGCAAGACGGTCACGACAGCCGCATTGGCCAGTTGCGCACGCAGTGCGGGTATCCCGGTGGCGGTGTGCAAGCCGGTCCAGACCGGAACGCCGGATGACGACCTCGCCGAGGTGGCCCGGTTGGCCGGCGTCACCGAACTTGTCTCGGTGGCCCGCTACCCCGAACCGCTGGCTCCGGCGGCGGCCGCAGACTTGGCAGGCCGGCCACTGCCATCGGCACGGGAGATCCTGGCTTCGATCCGCGGCGCCGATCGGCCCGGTGGATTGACCGTCGTGGAAGGTGCCGGTGGTCTGCTGGTCGAACTAGCCGCCGGGGGAGTCACCCTGCGTGACCTCGCCGCCGAATTGGACGCCCCGGCGCTGGTCGTCTGTGCAGCGGGTCTGGGCACCCTCAACCACACCGCGTTGACGCTCGAAGCTCTCGGGACCAGGGGACTTCGGTGCGCCGGTCTGGTGATCGGATCCTGGCCGGGCAAGCCCGGTGCCGCGGAGAACTACAACCGGGACACATTGGAGCGGCTGGCGCCTGTTCGGGCGGTTCTTCCCGAGGGCGCTGGAGATCTGGCACCGGAGCGCTTCGCGGCGATGAGCCGGCAGGTTTTAGACCCGCAGTGGGTTGCGGGGCTGATCTGACATGGCGCATTCCATCGAACTACTGCTCGACGTCGATAGCGACGCCGCGATCCGGGCGATGTGGCAGGCCCTCGATGACGCCGGGCTGCCCAGCCAGGTTCGGGTGAAATCACCCACCAACCGCCCGCACGTCACCCTGCTGGCCGCCCAGCGGATCGCCCCCGAGGTCGACGATGTGCTGCGCGGACTGGCCGGCCGGTTCCCGGTTGAGTGCGTGGTCGGCGCGCCCCTGGTGTTCGGCGGTACCCGGCATACGCTGGCTCGGCTCATCGTCCCCTCGGCCGAACTGATCGCCCTGCACGAGGAGGTGTTCCGGCTGTCGCTGCCATATCTGACCGGTGATCCGTTTCCGCACTGCCGGCCGGGGCACTGGACCGCGCACGCCACCCTGGGGCGTCGGCTCAGCGCCGAGGAGGTGGGTGTCGCGATGGCGGTCCTGACCGAGGAGCACGACGGGGCCGGCAATGACCTCCCCGGGCATGCTGCCGGGCTACGCCGATGGGACTCTGACGAGCGGGTCGACCATCTTCTGGTGGGATGACCCGGGTGCACTAACCTGTCCTGCGTGACCCAGGCAGCACTCGACGTCCTGACCCAGGCCCGCGAACAGGTTCTGGAGCGGGGCGAAGGTCTGTCCCGCGATCAGGTGCTCGCGGTGCTCCAACTCCCCGACGACCGCCTCGAGGAACTGCTCGCGCTGGCCCACGAGGTGCGGATGCGCTGGTGCGGCCCGGAGGTCGAGGTCGAGGGCATCATCAGCCTCAAGACCGGGGGCTGCCCCGAGGACTGCCACTTCTGTGCCCAGTCCGGACTGTTCGCCTCGCCGGTGCGCAGCGCCTGGCTGGACATCCCCAGCCTGGTCGAGGCCGCCAAGCAGACCGCCAAGACCGGCGCCACCGAGTTCTGCATCGTCGCTGCCGTCCGCGGACCCGACGAGCGCCTGCTGGCCCAGGTGGCAGCCGGTATCGAAGCGATCCGCAACGAGGTCGAGATCCACATCGCCTGCTCGCTGGGCATGCTCACCCAGGAACAGGTGGATCGTCTGGCCGGCATGGGCGTGCACCGCTACAACCACAACCTCGAGTCCGCCCGATCGTTCTTCCCCAATGTGGTGACCACCCATACCTGGGAAGAGCGCTGGGACACCCTGCGGATGGTCCGCGAGGCCGGCATGGAGGTGTGCTGCGGCGGAATTCTCGGCATGGGGGAGACGCTCGAGCAGCGTGCCGAGTTCGCCGCCGAACTGGCCGAGTTGGACCCGCACGAGGTCCCACTGAACTTCCTCAACCCGCGTCCCGGCACGCCCTTCGGCGACCTGGAGGTGATGGCGGCCTCCGAAGCGCTCAAAGCGGTGGCCGCGTTCCGGTTGGCGTTGCCGCGAACCATGCTGCGGTTCGCCGGCGGTCGGGAGATCACCCTGGGCGATCTGGGTGCCAAGCAGGGCATCCTCGGCGGGATCAATGCCGTCATCGTCGGCAATTACCTGACCACGTTGGGCAGGCCCGCGGAGTCCGATCTGGAGTTGCTCGAGGATCTGCAGATGCCCATCAAGGCTCTCAACGCCAGCCTCTGATGAGTGATCATCGCCCGGCGCCGGTCGGCGCCGGCAACTACAACATCTATACGGGCAAACCGCACGGCGAGGTTGTGCCGCTGACCGCCCAACTCGGTTTGGAGCCGCCCCGGTTCTGCGCCGAGTGCGGCCGGCGGATGGTGGTTCAGGTGCGTCCCGACGGCTGGTGGGCCGAGTGCTCCCGGCACGGGCACGTCGACTCGACCGACCTGGACAGCAGGCGATGACGGCTCCATCGCGCTCTTCGCATGCCAGGGCCGCCTTGACTGTCGTTGTGGCCCTTGCCTTTTGCGGTGCTGCGCTCGGCGCGGCATGGGCCTGGATCGCCCCGCCCATTCAGACGATCGTCGGCTTGACGAAGTCCGGGGAACGGGTGGACGCCTTTCTCGGCAAATCGGCCGACAACCAGTTCGTCGCAGTGGCCATCATGGTCGGACTGCTCAGCTTCCTGGCGATCGTTTCAGCGGTCGCGGTGTGGCAGTGGCGGGCGCACCGCGGACCGGTGCTGGCCGCCGCGTTGTGGACCGGTCAGGTGATCGCCGCGGCAGCGGCTGCCGGAACGGGCGCAGCACTGGCGCACTGGCGGTACGGGACACCGGACCGCGGCGTGGCTTTGGGGCCGGAGAATCGGGTGGCGTACTTCACCGAGGCGCCGCCGGTCTTTCCCGGCCATCACCCGTTGCAGATCGCGGTCGCACTGTTGCTGCCCGCCGCGGTGGCGGCGTTGGCGTATGCCTTTCTGGCAGTGGCCAATCCGCGCGACGACCTCAGCATCGGGTCGCCGGAGCCGGTCTGACACGCCCGCGCCGAGGTTGCATTCACGCAGGGAAAGTCCGAGTGTGTGTCTGCGTGGCCGCAATATCGACGGTCATGGCAGGCTCAATGGTCAGAGCGGACGGAATGGTACCCGTCCACCCAGCATGACCCGGCCGACGATGCCGCCGAGGCGCCACATGCCCGGATAGGTGATCGGGTTGAAGAGGGTCGGCCAGGTGGTGCGGACAATGTGTTCGTCCAGTGGCCGGTCGGCGAATCGGTCGATCAGCCAGCGCAGCGTCATCGGCGCGGACATCGGATGCAGCAGCAGGTGCTCGCTGAACAGGTCGCGGTGGTAGGTGACGTTCGCGCCGCCCTCGTTGTATAGGTGAGCCAGTTCGTCGATGTCGTCAACGTTGATGATCGAGTCGTGCACGGCCTGCACGATGAGCACGGGCGGCGTGGGCGCAGTGCGGCCCAGCCGGATGGCCTCGAAGACCTCCTGAACCTCCGGCATGGCCACCACCTGGTCCAGGGGCGGGCCCACCAGGTCGTCCATATCGGCACGGAACATCCGGACGAGCGCCTCGAGGGTGGTCATCCGTTCCAGTCGGCGCAGAGTGGCGCGACCATGTTCGGTGGCGTGCTCCTCGACGACGCGGCCGAGTCCGGGGTAGGTCTTGGCCAGGGCCGAGATCACCAGCGCGGGCAGGCCCGCGTAGCGGGTGCCGTTGAGTCGCAGGAAGGTGTTGCCGAGATTGCCGACCGGCGATCCCAGGACCGCACCGACGATGTTGAGTTCCGGCGCATATTCGGCATGCATTTCGGCCGCCCAGGCGCTGGCCAGACCCCCGCCGGAGTAGCCCCAGATTCCGACCTTACTGTCGGCGGCGAGTCCGAACCGTTCGAAGTTCAGCGTCGCGCGCAGCCCGTCGAGCACCCGGTGGCCCGGCTCGTGCGGGCTGCCCCACATACCGTCCCGTCCTTCGTGGTCGGGGATCGAGACCACCCAGCCCTCCGCGACGGCCGCGGCCATCAGCAGATACTCCAGTTGGGCCAACGACCCGACCGCCTTCGCGCGCCGCCGCAACGCGTAGGACGGAAAGCAACGCGACGACACCGCGTCGATGGCGCACTGGTAGGACACGACGTGACGAGGCTGGCTGCCGGTGTGTTTGGCCGGCACCAGCACGGTTGTGACGGTGGCCTCCGGCTGGCCGTGCCGATCGGTGGTGCGGTAGAGCAACTGGGTTGCCCGCACCTTCTGCGGGATCAGGCCGAGGAAGCCCAGTTCGACATCGCGCGAGCGCAGCACCGTTCCCGGAGCGGCGTGCTCAAAGCCCTCCGGGGGCTCGTAGAACGGGTCCTTGGACGGCAATACCGGCCGAGTGCCGCGCTGAAAGACTTCATGCGGTGCTCGGCCGATCCACTCGGGACTGATCGCCCCGTCTGCGCTCGTCATCGGAACATTCATACCTTAAGAGAGGTCTAAGAATCCAGTCGGCGAGCCGGGCGGCTTCAATGCGGCGAACTCGTCAGTGACCCGCAATCGGGAATCGGTGAACCGATACAACGCCGCGGGTCGGCCGCCGCTGCGGCCCGGATTAGCGGTGGTTCCGGTGCGGGTAATGACCCCGCGGCGGGCCAGCACCCGCTGCAGGTTGGTGGCGTCCACCTGGTAACCCAGCGCGGCACCGTAGATGTCCCGCAGCGTCGACAACGCGAATTCCTTTGGCGCCAAGGCGAATCCGATATTGGTGTAGGAGAGTTTGGCGACCAGCCGGGACTGGGCGTAAGCCACCATCGGGCCGTGGTCGAAGGCCATCGGCGGCA